>JADLBW010000099.1 GCA_020847515.1 Pirellulales bacterium
CATCCCGACCCCGTCCGCGCACCACGCAAGTCCACTGAACAGACCGGAGCGGCTCGCCAACACCTTGTATCCAGTTTCACAGCTAATGAGGGAGGGCTAATGATGCGTAATACTCTATTCTGCGCCGCCGCCGTATGGCTCGCAGGTTCCGCGGTGGCTGTCAACGCCGCTACCCAGGCCTATTGGCGGCATGAGGAAGGTCCCGACGGCGGGCTCATCCCCGCCGGCGCCGACACGGTGCTCGATTCCTCGGGCAACGGCAACCACATGCGGACCTTCAACCCGACGTTCACCTCCGCGACCTACACGAGCCAAGTCTCGCCCGTGCCGCTCCGCAGCGGTCTGCCGAATAACTTCTCGCTAGACTTCGGCCCCGGCGGCGACGACGGCGGCAACAACGACGACAACTACACCGACAACAAGCCCATCAACGCCGCGCTCTTCTCGGCCGTCACCTTCGAGCTGGCCTTCAAGATGGACGCCGTCAGCGGCTACCAGGCCCTCTTCGGCGAGGACGGCAAGCCCCTGGGCAATGAACCCGGAGAAACCGATTCTCCCGTGCCGCCGCTGAAGATCATGGTCCGCGGCGACGACTTCCCCGGCGGCGTACCCAGTCAGCTCTTCGTCGAATGGATCGACGGCGACGGCGATATCCACAACGTGGCCAACGGCCAGACCGTCGACACCAGTGGCTGGTATCACGTCGCCTTCACCCTCAATGCCACCGACGCCGCCCTCTGGGTGGCCCGCGAAAGCGGACCATACTCCCAAGTCGCTTCGCTAACCGGCCAGGACTTCGCCGGCGCCAGCGGCGAAGTGATCGTCGCCGAGCCGCTGGGCTACAGCGTCGGTCGCGGCATGTTCGGCAATAACGTCACCGACTGGTCCGACGCCAAGATCGATGAAGTCCGCGTTACCGACGCGGTATTGTCGATGAACGAGTTTTTGTTCGCCGCCGGTCCCGAGCCCGGCGCCCTGGTCCTCGCGGTCGCCGCGTTTGGCCTGTGCGGCTTAGCGCGGAACCGTCGCTAACGCAGTTCCTGCTTCCCGCCGAACGGTGCTTGGCGCTGCCACGCAGCGCCAGCGCCGTTCGTAAACCCGTAAGATCGTTGGCAATAGTCCCCGGCAAAAGGATGGGGAATAATAGAGAAGACAATCGCGGCCAGCCTGAAAGTCCGCCACACAGGCCGCCGAAGCCAGGCTGACCGCGTTTAGGGCACGCACCGCCGGATTTTGCTGCTGAACCCGGGCGCTGTGGGCACGCGCGCGGCGCGCCATCGGCAACAAACTAGGTGCTGGGACGCCGGAGTCTCGCGAAATACGCGAACTGACGCGAAAAGTAGCAGCGGCGACTTCGAGCCACCCGGCCGCAGCCGTCGTGGCGCATTCAACTGTTTCGCGTTTTTTCGCGTGTTTCGCGGGCAGCCGATCCTCCTGGGCCGCCGATGATAACACGAGGGTCGTCAGCGGAAGGAAGCTATTGATGCTCCAGTTCAAACGTCATCGGGCAGCCCCGGCCTTTACGCTCGTAGAACTCTTGGTGGTGATCGCCATCATCGGCGTGCTGGTGGCGCTGCTGTTGCCCGCCGTGCAGGCCGCCCGCGAGGCCGCCCGCCGGTCGCAATGCTCGAACCAGCTCCGCCAGATCGCGCTGGCCTGGCACCTGCACCACGACTCGCAGAAGTGCCTCCCCTCGGGCGGCTGGGGCTACCAGTGGATGGGCGACCCGAACCGCGGCTTTGGCAAGAGCCAGCCCGGCAGTTGGGCCTATAGCATCCTCCCCTACATCGAAGCCGGGGCGATCTTCAATATCGGCAAAGGGGCGACCGGCGCCGACCAGCGGGTCGCGCTCACCCAGCTTGGCGAGACCCCCGTCGCTACGTTCTATTGTCCCTCCCGCCGGGCGCCGCGGGCCTATACCAACCGGGATAACGCCATCGCACCGAATAACGCCAACCGGCCTAACGTCGTCGCCCATAGCGACTATGCCGGCAATCTGGGGCCAGAAATGAAGGCGCAGTCGGGTGAACGAAAGGGCGATTGCGGACGCATGACTCAGTGGTGCAGTGGGCCCACGCCGACTGACGCTGAGGCCGGAAAATTTGCCTCGGAGTTATTCAATTATTACGGTCGCAACGGCGGCGTCATTTTTCAACGAAGCGAGGCGAACCTCAAAGAAATCACCGACGGCACGACGCAGACATACATGGTCGGCGAAAAGTATCTCAACCCCGATCGCTACGAAGACGGCGAGAGCATCGCCGACGATCAGAGCGTCTGGCAAGGCGACGACCTCGACGTCAACCGCAACACCGAAGTCGCCCCGGCCCAGGACCAGCCCGGCATCGAGCTGCTCTACTCCTTCGGCAGCGCCCATCCGGCCACCTGGCAGGTCGCCCTGTGCGACGCCTCGATCCGCGGCATTTCCTACGACATTGATCCCGACGTCCACTGGCGCCTCGGCCACCGCAGCGATGGCGACCCGGTTGCCGGTTTTTAGAAGGAATCGCCACAGTTCAATAAAGGTTCCGCGAGGTTTTACCCACCAGGCCATCTATTGATTCCGGCACCGCAAATGAACCCGTTGTAAACTTGGCTGTCGGCTCTCAGCCATCGGCTAGCGGCCAGAATGAGGTTTTTCCGCCTGGCCCCCTGCCGATAACCGCTAGCCGATAGCCCCCAGCCAGGCACGGTTCATTAGCTGCGCAGTTCTCAATAAGAGGGAAACGCCTCCCGATTCCTACCGCCATGCCGCAATCCGCGTCTCGACTCGTTGCCGTCTCGCTACTGGTAACATTGTGCGTCGCAGCGGGCTGCAACCGCTCGCCCGGCCGCATGGCGCCTCCCGAGGTCGACCCGGCCGACGCCGCGGCGGCCGCGTTCGAGCAACTCGACAAGAACAGCGACGGCCAGCTCGACGACGCTGAGCTGAAGGCCGCTCCCGCGCTCGCCTCGGCCAAGACCCGCTACGACGGCGACTCCAGCGGCACGCTCAGCGCCGCGGAGATAGAAAGCGGCATCCGCCGCTGGGCCGAGGGGCAGCTTGGCGCCGTGTCGGTCCCGTTTACCATTACGCTCGACGGCCGGCCGCTGGACGACGCCCAGGTGCGGCTGATTCCCGCCCCGTTCCTGGGCGAGGCCTCCAAGGGCGCCGTCAGCGAGTACCGCCGCGGTAGCGGCTTTCTGGCCCTCCCCCCCGAAGACCGCCCGGCCGGCGCCCCCAATATCCCGCTGATGATGCCGGGGCTCTACCGCGTCGAAATCACCCACCCGTCAGCCAAAATCCCCGCCAGATACAACACGGCCACAACCCTCGGCATCGAGATCGCCCAAGACACCATCAGCGCCGGCGGCGTCACCTGGGCCCTCACCTCGAAATAGCGTCGTCAGCGCCGGCCGTTTCCGCCGCGGCGACGTGGGTCATCGGGAAAACGCCCGGTGACCTTAGTACGAGATTTGTTCTTCGAAAGGCCCGCTAATCACGCGAATCGCCGCGAAAAGCGAAGGATCAGCCCGAACGGCAAACGTTGTGACCAAGGCTCCCGTCCGCCGGTTCGGCAAAACGCACCTCGCTGTCTTTCCCTTTCGCGTCTATTCGCGGATTTCGCGGGCAATATATACAAGACCCCCCGCGCGGGAAGGGTTAGGGCGGGTCGCGAACGGCCCGTACGCTCTGTGCCCGCTCGACTCGCCAGCACGATCGCGCAAGCTTTTGGCCGCGCACTCTGCCATGGTGAACGAACGCGACGCTACGTTGGGAAGCCTCGGCAACGGACGTCCGCCACGCCGTGTACGCCCTGCCAATCATATTCCGTAGGCAGCGCCGCAATCGGCGTGGCGGACGCATTGCGCGGGCCTGCCGCTGTCGCCCTCCGCCCGCCCAACCAGCGCCACGAAACTGCCGTCCCCGCGAGTGCCGTGAATTCTGTCGCGAATTCTGTCGCCAAAAACGCCCCCCCTCGAAACTTGCCGCCGCAGCGCATTGAGTCGCCGCCGCGGCAAACCGCCTGCGACAAAACAGTCCGGGCCATAAACCGTTGCTAGAATGGAACTAAACGCTGCCCGCCGCTCGACCTGGCGAGTTTTGTCGCCAAAAATGCACGCCGCACGAAAGCTCGCGCCGGCCGTGCTTTCCCCTACCACCCAGTTGCTGGTCTGCCTCGCCCAATCGATCGCCATGCCCGCCGCTTTTGCCCGCCCTCCCGCCGCCCGCACCCTGCACTTGGAAGCCCTGGAAGAGCGCGTCCCCCTCGATGCCGGCGGACTGCTGGGCCAATACTTCCACAACGCCAATTTCACCGGCCTGGCCGCCGAGCGGATCGAGGCAGTCGACTTCGCTTGGGGTACGGCCGCCCCCGCGCCGGGCGTCGCCCCCGACAGCTATAGCGTCCGCTGGATCGGCCAGGTCGAGCCCCGCTACAGCGAGCTGTATACGTTCCGCACGATCAGCGACGAAGGGGTCCGCCTCTGGGTCGACGGCCAGTTGCTCATCGACGCTTGGGACGCCCACGCCGCTCGCGTCGATTCAGCAACGATCGAGCTCGAGGCGGGCCAGCGTTACGACATTCGCCTGGAGTACTACGACAATGCCGGCACGGCCCAAATGCGCCTGCAGTGGACCAGCGCCAGCCAGCCGCTGGAGGCAATCCCCGCGACGCACCTGTCCGCCCCGCTCGAAGGCTTGCGCGGCCAGTATGTCGACGCGGTCGGCGGCGACCTGGTGCGGGTCGATCCTGGCATCGACTTCGCTTGGCCCGCGGGGCCGGCGCCCGAGGTGGTCCCCGACAATTTCCGCGTGGTTTGGACCGGTTATGTCCGGGCCGATTACAGCGAGCCGTACACCTTCCGCGCCACCAGCGACGAGGCCGTCCGCGTCTGGGTCGGCGACCAGTTGATCATCGACCATTGGGATCCCCACCCCTCGGCCCAGGACTCCGGCTCGATGACGCTGGAGGCCGGCAAATGGTACGACCTGCGCGTCGAGTACTTTGACGTCGCCGGCGACGCCGAGGCCCGTCTCCAGTGGTCGAGCGAACGGCAAACCGGCGCCGGCCAGTTTGCGACCGTTCCCCCTGCCAACCTTCGCGCCGCTTCCCCGGCGCCGCTCTACGTCACTAACCCGCTGGGGCCCGGGGCCGATCCGTTCGTGATTCGCTGGCAGGGCAGCTACCTCCACATTCGCTCGTCCGGCGGATCGATCTACATTGATAAGGCCGACCGCCTGGAAGACGTCCACGCCGCTGACCCCAATAGCACGAGCGTCCGGGCCTGGACGCCGCCGGGCGGAACCGCCTATTCGACGATGCTCTGGGCCCCCGAGCTCCACCAGATCGACGGCAAGTGGTACATCTACGTCGCCGCCGCGGCCAATAACGACAACGACACCCACCGGATGTACGTCCTGGAGCGCGACAATCCCAACCCGATGGGTTCGTACGTCTTCAAGGGCCAGCTTACGCCCACCCCCGATCGCTGGGCGATCGACGGCACGGTCGTCCAGTGGCAGGACCAGCTTTATTTCGTCTGGTCCGGCTGGCCCGGATCCGCCAATGGCCAGCAGAACCTGTACATCGCCCCGATGAGCAACCCCTGGACGATCTCCGGCAACCGCTCGCTCCTTTCCACGCCGAGCTTCTCCTGGGAGCGGCACGGCATGCCCATCAACGAAGGTCCGCAGGTCCTCATTCACGAGGGCCAACTGCACATCATCTACTCGGCCAGCGGCTATTGGACCAACGAGTACGCCCTCGGACGGCTCACCTACGACGGCGTCGGGCCGATCACTAGCGCCCTTTCCTGGACCAAGGCCCCCTCGCCGGTGTTCAAGCAGTCGGGCGCCATCGTCGGCGTGGGGCACGCCTCGTTCACCGAGTCGCCCGACGGCACGGAGTCGTGGATCGTCTACCACGCCCATCACGATCCGGACGTCTGGCAGGACGATCGCGACGTCCTGATTCAACCGTTCGCCTGGTTCGCCGACGGCACGCCGAATTTCGGCCCGCCGATTCCCAAGACCACCCGCATCGAGGTCCCCTCAGGCTATGCCGATCCCAACCGCGAGCCGCTGGCCGGCGACTACGACGCCAGCGGCGCCGTCGACCAGCGAGATCTCGACGTGCTGCACGCCCAATGGGGTCAGGCGGTCTTCCCCGGCGTCTCGGCCGACGGTGCGGCCGACGGCGTCGTCGACGGCCCCGATTTGCTCCTCTGGCAGCGCCAGCTAGGGCAGACCGCGCAGTCTACCCGCGCCGCCGCGAGCGCAGCGTCGACGGCGTCGCTCTCCTCCAACACGAGCGCCGATGGAGAGCGCGCCCTGCCGTCGCCGCTGCCGGGCGGCGACGCCCCCTTCGGCGCGGCGCCGGCCGGCTCCGGCCCCGGTGCGGGCCGATCGTGGTGGTTGGCGCCGCCGGCTGTTCGTGCCGACGCCGCCCGGGCCGGCTCCGACACGGCGCCGGTCGATCGAGCGCTAGCCGCCTGGCCGGGGCCGCCTGCGGCGCGGCGGCGCGGGACCGATTATGAGATCGATTGGTCCTCTTTGACTCGAACGTCGGATGGGACGGGTACGCCCGGCGCCGCCGAAGGCCGAGCCCTTCCGCCGGACGCGAACCATGACGACGCCCCACTGGACGCCTTTCCAGCCCGCGCCGGCCGGTTCCGATTGAGGGCCGACTAGCCCGCGGGCTCGACGATCCGCGCTACGGCGTTCACCCGGCCCGCGCCGGCTCGCGCCGCGCGATCCACGGCGACTCGCCGGCTTCGCCGCGTACGGCCGCCTCCGGGCCCTCGCGGAAGCTGGCGTGCAGCGAGTCCCAATCGATCACCAGCCGGCCGCCCGACGCTTCATGCTGCTGGGCCCAGTTCGTGAGCAGCTCCAGGCAGGCGTGATCGATGTAGTTCAACCGATCGAGCTGGACGTGCAGTTCCGCGTCGCCGGGCATCTGCTCCAGCGCCGCCGCCAGTCGCGGCAGGCGGATGAACGTCGCCGACCCGCCCAGGCGCATCACGTAGCGGTCTTCGCCCGCGTTGTGCTCGATGCTGATCGCCAGGTGTGAGAACGTATACAGTAGCTTGGCCGCCGCCAGGGCGACCCCCGTCATCACGCCGATGAGCAGGTCCTCGACCACGATCGTCACGACCGTCGCCAGATAGATCGCCAGCTCGCCCCGACCGGCCCGGGCCAGCTTCTTGATCTGCTTGAAATTGATGAGCTTGTAACCCGTGTACACCAGCACCGCGGCCAGGCTTGCCGTAGGTATTAACTGCAGGACGCCGGCCAGCGCCGCCACGAACACCAGCAGCCAGACGCCGTGCAGCACGGCCGACAGCCGCGACTTCGCCCCCGCCTGCACGTTGGCGGAACTGCGAACGATCACGCCGGTCATCGGCAGCGCGCCCAGCAGTCCGCACACAACGTTCCCGGCGCCTTGCGCCGCCAGCTCGCGATCGTAGTTGGTGCGGCAGCCCTTGGCGAGTTGATCGACCGCCGTTGCACACAGCAAGGTCTCGGCGCTGGCGACGATCGCGATCAGCAGTCCGGAAGCGAGCAGTTGACCCCATGGCGCCTGTTCCAACAGGCTCCAGGTCGGCCAGCGGATTTCGTCCCACAGCCGCTCGGGAACCTCGACGTACAGCACCGGCAACGCCAGCGCCGCCGCGATCGCCGTGGTTGCGGCAATCGCCAGCAGCGGGGCGGGCGCCAGCCGAAGCCGCCGAGGCGCAAAACGCTGCCACAGGATGATGATCGCAATGGTCAGCAGCCCCAGCCCGGCGGCGATGCGGTGGTTCTTCAGCCGCGACGCCGCCTGGTCGAGCGCCGCCACGGCGGCTTCCTGGGTCCGCACGGCGTCGATCGCCTTGCCGCTGTCGAGGGCCCGTTCGGCGCGGCGGCTGCGCTGAAGCGCCTCGGCAAGCGCTGCGGCGGCCCGCTCCAGCGACGCGGCGTTGGCCCCCTGCCGCTGCACCGCGGCCAGCTCGTCGCTGATCCGCTCGAGCTCGCCCGACAGCTTTTCTTGCACCGGCGTCCAATCGTCCAGGTGCGGCTCGACGATCGCCTCCAGCGTCGGCGCCTGCGGCGCCACGTGATGGTAGGGAATCAGTTCCGCGATATGGGCCCGCAGGTTGATCTGCTGCCGATGAACCTCCCCCAATTCCTGCAGCGCGCGGCTCCGGAACTTGCGATCCGCCTTGTCGGACAGGTGGGGAACTCCCAAGCCCTTCCAAATTGCCTGGGGGATCGTTGCCAGATTCTGCAGGCCGCTGCCGCGGGGTTTATCATCGACCATCACGTGAAACTGGCTGGCGAAGATCAATATGCCGATGCCCGCGAGCATGCCGTGAATCACCGCCGGCGATACCGCGCGAAACCATTGCCCCAGCCGCAAGCCGCCGGCGGCGAGTTGGATCATGCCGCCGACGAGCACCGCCAGCCCGAGCATCTCCAGCCCCAGCCGCTGAATCAGCTCAAAGACGATCACGGTCAATCCGGCGGCGGGCCCGCTGACCTGCAGCGGACAACCCGCC
>JADLBW010000100.1 GCA_020847515.1 Pirellulales bacterium
GAAAGGCGCCGGACTCAGAAACTGGCGAATCCGCAAAGTAGCCATCTCGCTCCGCGAGATGCCTCTCCGCTCGAGTAGCGAGCGGACTACTCTGTTCGCTACTCGACCACCCGAATCGACAGTTCCCTCACCTGCCGCGCATCCACCGCCCCCGGCGCCTCGGTCATCAGGTCGCTGGCCTTCTGCGTCTTGGGGAACGCAATGCAGTCGCGGATGCTCTCCAGCCGCCCGAAGAGCATCACCCACCGGTCGATGCCCAGGGCGATGCCGCCGTGCGGCGGGGCGCCGTATTGCAGGGCGTCGAGCAGGAAGCCGAAACGCTCCTGCTGCCGCTGCTCGTCGATGCCCAACAGGTTGAAGACCTGCGCCTGCACAGTCGAATTGTGGATACGAATCGTGCCGCCGCCCGCCTCGCTCCCGTTGATCACCAGGTCGTACGCCTTGGCCCGCATCCTTCCCGGGTCAGTGGCCAGCAGCGGTACATGCTCGTCCAGCGGCGCGGTAAACGGATGGTGCATCGCCGCCCAGGCGCCTTCCTCCGCGTCGTAGGCGAACATCGGGAACTCGACCACCCACGAGAAGTGCATCGATCGCGGGTCGTACAGCTTCATCTCGCGGCCGATCTTCGTCCGCAGTGCATGGAGCACCTTGCACGTCATCTCCCACTTGTCGGCCGAGAACAGGACGAGGTCGCCCGGCTCGGCGCCAAGTCGCGCGGCGAATCGCTGGAGCAGCGCATCGTCGAAAAACTTGGCAATCGTCGAGTTGAGCTTGCCGTCCGCCTCGCACTTGAACCAGGCCAGCCCCTTGGCGCCGACGCCGCGGACAAATTCCGTGAGGGCGTCGATCCCCCGGCGGGAGTAGAACTCGCCCCCTCCCTTGGCGTTGATCGCGCGGACGCTGCCCCCCTCGGCCACCACGCTCTTGAACACGCCAAAGTTGCTCTCCGGCGCCAGGTCCGAGAGATCAACGATCTCCAGCCCAAACCGCAGGTCCGGCGCATCGTGGCCGTACCGCCGCATCGCCTCGTCGTACGTCATTCGCGGCAAGGGAAGCTGCAGTTCGAGCCCCAGCTCCTCCTTCGCCAACGTCTGGCACAAGCCGTCGATCACCCCCATGACGTCGTCCGAGTCGACAAATGACATCTCCAGGTCGAGCTGCGTGAACTCCGGCTGGCGGTCGGCCCGCAGGTCCTCGTCGCGGAAGCACCGAGCCACCTGCACGTAACGGTCGTAGCCGGCCACCATCAGGATCTGCTTGTAGAGCTGCGGCGACTGCGGCAGCGCGTAGAAGGCGCCGTGGTGAACGCGGCTCGGCACGAGGTAATCGCGGGCCCCCTCCGGCGTGCTGCGGCCGAGGCAGGGCGTCTCGACGTCGATGAACTGCAGCTCGGCGCAGTAGTCCCGCATGCTCTTAACCATCCGGTCGCGCATCAGCATCACCCGCTGCAGCTCGGGGCGCCGCAGGTCGAGATAGCGATACTTCAGCCGCAGGTCTTCGCCCGGCAGATCCTGGGCGTTGGCGTTCGGCGAAACCGGCGGCGTAAGGCTCTTATTGAGCAATTCCATCGCCGTGGCCCGCAGTTCGATGCCGCCGGTGGAGAGCTTGGGATTCTCCATACCCTCGGGCCGCGCGGCGACCACGCCGGTCACCCGGATGACGTACTCGGCCCGTAGCGACTTGCTCTGCTCAATGAGCCCTGGCGAGCTGTCCGGCGGATTGAACACGACCTGCGTCATGCCGTAACGGTCGCGGAGGTCGACGAACAACCCCCCGCCATGGTCCCGATACGAGTCGACCCAGCCGCACAAGGTTGCCGTCTGGCCGACGTTCAGTTCGGTAAGTTCGCCGCAGGTGTGAGTCCGGAGCACGAGGGCCTCAAGGCAAAGGAGGAGGGCGGAAGGGGAAAGGGCGATTTGTTGGAGTTTGCCAGTTCGCCGCCACTTCTGATTGCGATGTAGCAACGAATAAACGCACAATTCTAATTGGACAGGTAAGCAGCGCGAAGCCGAAGGAGTGCGGGTCAGCGCATCAGTTTAATGTAGGCATCTCGCTCCGCGAGATGACCTCCCGCTTGCGGAGCGAGCGGTCTACCCTTGCTTAGGCAACCTGACCCACTACCAAATCAGGAGCTATTTCCCGTCTGCCCTCCCCCTTCCGCCGTCCCCCGTTGCCCGCAGCCATGCCGCGAGGCGTTCCGTCCCTTCCGCCATGGAAACCAGCGGCGCGTAGCCGAAATCCCGCTTCGCCGCCGAGATGTCGAACCAGTGGGACCGGGCCAACTGCTCCGCGAGGAATCGGGTCATCGGCGGTTCGCCCTTGAGCCGCAGGCCGCGGTAAACGGTTTCGCAAACGGCGCCGATCGCGCGGGCCGCGCCCCGCGAAATCTGCCTTTGCACCGGCGGCAGGCCCGCCAGAGCGAGGACCTGGTTGATCCAGACCCAGCAGTTCACCGGCTCCCCCTGACTGAGGAAATAGGCCCCACCGGCGACCGGCGAATGGGGCGAGGCCAGCGCGTCGGCCGCCTGCAGGTGCGCACTGGCTGCGTTTTCGACATAAAGCACGTCCACCAGGTTTGCCCCGTCGCCCACCCGCCGCAGCCGCCCCGATCGAGCACGGGCGATGAGCCGCGGGATGAGGTGATTATCCCGCGGCCCCCAGATAAGATGCGGGCGGAGGGCGCACGTTTTCAGGTCGCCGCCGCTGGCCGCCAGCACCGCTTGTTCGGCCAGCGCCTTGCTGCGCGAGTAGTGGGCGCCGTTACGCTCCATCCAATCGAAGTCGTAAGGAGTCCGTTCATCGACGCCCGCCTGATCGCGGCCGTTGAAGACGACGCTGGGGCTACTGGTGTAGACCAACCGCGGCACGCCGCAGGTGCGGCACGCATGAAGTACGTTCTGCGTGCCGCGGAGATTCACCCGCTCGTACGGCCGCCAGTCCATGCCGATGCCGGGCAACGCCGCCACATGAAAAACGCATTCGACGCCATCACAAGCAGTCGCAACCGCCCTTGCGTCGGCGACGTCGCCGCGGACGACTTCAACGCCAATCGCTTCGAGTTCCGGATAGCGGCCGCGCCCCAACGATCGCACCCGATCGCCGCGGGAGACGAGTTGTTCCACGATGTAACGGCCGAGAAACCCTCCGCCGCCGGTGACCAGCGCCTGCATACACCGTCGATTTCCCAAGTATGGCGGCCGCCTTTAGGATTTTCCCAGCGTCAATCGAGGCGCCTTGTCGATTGCATTTCGCGCTCCGCCCAGGCAGCGAGGGCTTCCCGATTGATCTTGGAGTTGTGCCTCACGTCCACCGGGAGTCCGCCGTGCCGAAGATAGCGCCGGATTTTGCCGGCCAGGCCGAAATTCCGAGCTTGCGCTTCGAGCTCTGCCGCAACGGCGCGAAGCGCTGCATCCCGGTCGATCGGTCGGCCCTGCAAGTCCTCGCAGTCCTCAAAGACAGTTGCATCGGCGCCTGCGGGCTCAAAGATGAGTATCGGCTCCTGTTGCGGACGCTTGCCAATCCCCACCAGCGCCGTTCGATGCACAAGGGCATGCTGGTTGAATATCGCTTCGACCTTTTCGGTGAATAGGGCGCCCTCTGACGATTCAACTCGATGGGACTTGCGCCCGCAGTACCAGAATCGCTCGAGGTCGTCGAAGTAGCCAACGTCTCCCATACGATGCCAGACGCCGCCGCCGTCGCGGATTTTCGCGTGAGCGTTGGCCCCATTTAGTTCCTCCGGTCCCCTCCCCTCGATGGGGAGGGTTGGGGAGGGGTGAGGCCCTGGGTACGCGCCCCCCCTTTCAGCATTTGGAAACCCTGCTTGTACCCGCTTCAATCCCCTCGTCAGCCCCCCCCTCAAGGCACTGCAAGCCGCAAGATACGAGGCCGAAACCTGCGGCCCCCGCACGATCAGTTCGCCAATCTCGCCCGCGGGTAGCTCTTCGGCGTCCTCCATCGTAGCGATCGGCTCGTCGCTGATGCGAATTACCCGCCACTCGATCGTATCGAACTTCCGCCCCACGCACACGCCGGCGCCTTGGCTCGTCTTCGCCGCCGTCTCGCCGAGCACTTCGCGGGCTTCGATCGTGGCGATCGGCAGGGCCTCGGTCGCCCCGTACGGCGTATGCATCTCGGCGTCGGGATGGACCATCGCGAGCGTTCGCTCCAGCACGCCCGCCGGCACCGGGGCGCCGCAGGAGAAGACCTTCCTCAACGTGGGGATACGTTCGCCCGTTCGCTGGCAGCGCCGGCTGAGCTTGTCCCACACCGCCGGCGAGGCGAACGCCTGCGTCACCCGACAATCGTTCGCTGCGGCGAGCAGCTTCCTCGGATCGGCCGACGCCGGCCGCGAGAAGTCCATCTCCGGAAAGACAGTCGTCACCCCCATCGCCGAGTTGAACAAGCCGAACAAGGCGAAGCACGCCAGATCGGCGCCGCCCGGGCCGAGCTGGTAGGCCCGCTCGATTTCGCCCGCCTGCGTGTCGAACATCCGGTGCGTGTAGAGCACGCCCTTGGGCGGACCAGTGCTGCCGGAAGTGAAGATGATCGCCGCGGCGTCGTCAGCGCTGGTAGCCGGAAGCCCGGCGCGGCTGGCGTGACCGGCGCCGAGCAACTGTCGGTAAGTAACGCCCCCCCAGAACCACCGGCGGCCGACCGTCACGTTCAATCTGGAGTTACCAAACCGCCGCCGCCGTAGCGTCCGCACCGCCTGAGCAGGACTCACGGCGATAAAACCGTCGGGATTGGTCGCGGCCAGGCAGTCGACCAAATGCCGCCGGCCCATGCCGGGGTCGATCAGCACGGTCGTTGCGCCGCTGCGAAGGAGGGCGAAGACCAGCTTGACAAACTCGATCCCCGGCCTCACCAACAGCACCAGCCGGTCGCCCGGCTTCGCCCCGCTGTCAACCAGCCCGCGGGCGAGAGCCGTGGCATCGATGTCGAGCTCGCGAAAGGTGCACGTCCGATAACGTCCGCCGCAGGCGCTGACCAGCGCGGTAGCATCGGGCATTTGGGCTGCGAACGCAGTGAGGCGGTCGGCGACGTTAGTGCGAACGGGCATGCCTGAATTGTGGCGCAGCGACCCCTCCCCTACCAGCCCACGGTGACTGCCATGCCCAATCGAGGGTGCCATGCCCACGTCTGCGTGGGCATGCGAGCGTGCCATGCCCACGCCTGCGTGGGCATGCTTCGAAGTCGGCTCACATGCCCACGCGGACGTGAGCGTGCCATGCCAAACCGAGGGTGCCATGCCCACGTCTGCGTGGGCATGCTTCGACGTCGACGCACATGCCCACGCGGACGCGAGCGTGCCATGCCAAACCGAGCGTGCCATGCCC
>JADLBW010000101.1 GCA_020847515.1 Pirellulales bacterium
CGGTAACCGCCAATTCCGGCCAGCTTCGCTTCTGCGTTGCACGAATGTGGCGCGGCTCATGCCGCTAGCCGCTGCAATGCCGTCCGGTTGTGCCTTTTGTGACAGCTCAACGTCGTAAAACTGCTAAGTTTTTCGATTAGAATTTGCGAATCGGCGTATTCAGTTATCCTCAAGTTATCCACAGGCGGAGATTGCATGAATTTCCATGCCCAGCAGCGCAAGATAGAAGCCGAATCGCTCCCCATCCGGTCGAGCGTCGGCATCATGCTGCTGAACGAGCAGGGCAAGGTGTTCGTCGGCCGCCGCAAGCCGAAGTGGGTGGCCGATCATTCGGCCAAGATCTGGCAGATGCCGCAGGGCGGCATCGAAAAGTTCGAGCCGCCGCGCACCGCCGCGCTGCGCGAATTGCGCGAGGAAACCGGCGTCACCTCGGCCGAAGTCATCGCCGAACACGCCGAGTGGCTGACCTACGAGCTTCCCGACGACCTAGTCGGCGTGGCGCTCAAGGGGCGCTACCGCGGCCAACGCCAAAAGTGGTTCGCCATGCGCTTTTTGGGCGACGACAGCGAGATCGATATTTCCGGCAAGGGCGGCAAGCCCGAGTTCGAAGCCTGGCGGTGGGCGCCGATGGACATGGTGCCGAAGCTGATTGTGCCCTTCAAACGCCCGCTCTACGAGCGCGTGGTGCAGGCGTTCTCGCACTTGAGCGCCAACTAATCCGTATCACCTCACATGACCGACGCACCCGCATCTTTCCGACTTGAAGGCCGCGTGGTGCGCGTTGAGCCGCTATCGGCGCGGCTGCACGCTCGCGATCTGTGGGAGGCCATCGGCCAGCCGAAGCGGCACGACCTCTGGCGCTTCATCCCGACCGGTCCATTCCCGGCGCCCGAGGCCTTCGCTGCCTTCATCGATACCAAGGGCAGCGCCGCCGACGCAAAATGGGTCGCTATCGTTTCGCAGGCCAGCGGCAAGGCGGTGGGCGTCCTCGCGCTGATGCGCGAAGACAAGGTCCACCGCGTCATTGAAGTTGGCGGCATCATCCTGGCTCCGGAGCTCCAGCGCACGATCGGGGCGACTGAAGCGCAATATCTGCTCGCTCGCCACGTGTTCGAAACGCTGAACTACCGCCGCTACGAATGGAAGTGCGACAACGGCAACGCCGCCTCGAAGCGCGCGGCCGAGCGGCTTGGCTTCACCTTCGAAGGCGTTTTCCGCCAGCACATGCTGGTCAAGGGCAAGAACAGGGACACTGCCTGGTTCTCAATGCTCGACAGCGAATGGCCACTTCGCAAAGCCGCTTTCGAGGCGTGGCTCGATCCGAAGAACTTCGACGACACCGGACGGCAACGCAATTCACTCGAGGCGTCGAACACCCCAGCGGCTCGCGCATGAAAAAGGCCGGGCGTGAGACCCGGCCTTTCGAATTTCAATGAGTGGTGGAAACCTTTACGCCGCCTTGGCGGCGAGACGCTTCAGCTCAGAGACGAGCGTGTCGGCCATCATCTTGGCCTCGTCGTCCTTGGCGGCGGCAAGCTCAGCCTCGGCAGCCGAAAGTTCGCTCGAGACGATCGAAGCCGACATCTCATCGACGTCGTAGGCCTTTTGCGCCAGCACCGTCAGCCGCTCCGGATCGACCTCGGCGAAGCCCCCTTTGACGAACAGGCGTTTGCGGGTCGTCCCGGCCGTCACGTCGATGACGCCAGGGCGCAGCGTGGTGATGACCGGTGCGTGGCCCGAGAGCACGGCGAAATCGCCGTCAGCGCCCGGCACAACCACCTGATCGGCATCGACCGACATCAGGATGCGCTCCGGAGAGACGAGTTCGAATTTGAAAGTTGCCATCGTCTTGTCGTCCTCGGACTTGTTCCCTCTCCCCTTGGGGAGACGGCCCGCCGCGAATGCGGCAAACCAACTATGGTGAGGAGGCAGTCGATTGAAGAGGCCGCTGCACGCCCCCCTCATCCGCCCCTTCGGGGCACCTTCTCCCCAAGGGAAGAAGGCAAGTGCTGCTAAACCGCCTCGTCCTCGTCGTCGCCGCCGCCTGTCTTGGCCCTCACTTCTTCCGGCGTCTGCAGCTTGGTGCCACAGAACGGGCAGAAGAAGATCGGGTGATCGACGAGGCCCGGCTCGTCTTCCTCAAGGTCGACGAGCCCGACGGTCATGTAGATCACGCCATCGGGTCCCACCGTCACGAGCGGCTCGAAATCGCCGCCCTCAAGCGCTTCCTTCAACTCTTCGCAGCAGCTGCCAAACGGCTTTGCGGGTCCGGCCATTGGTGTCGTCTCCTCGGAGCCGGCGGCGAAGCCTGCTCGACTTTCTTATGCGGCTTCTGCGAGCTTCTCGGCCTTGGCGATCGCTTCCTCGATGGTGCCGACCATGTAGAAGGCCGGCTCGGGGAGGTGATCGTAATCGCCGCTGGCGATGCCCTTGAACGCCTTGATGGTATCCTTGAGCGGCACCTGGACGCCCGGCGAGCCGGTGAACACCTGGGCGACGTCGAAGGGTTGCGACATGAAGCGCTCGATCTTGCGGGCGCGGGCGACCGTCATCTTGTCGTCTTCCGACAGTTCGTCCATGCCGAGAATGGCGATGATGTCCTGCAGGCTCTTGTACTTCTGCAGGATCGACTGGACCTGACGGGCCACCGCGTAGTGCTCTTCGCCGACGATGCGCGGGTCGAGCATGCGCGAAGTACTGTCGAGCGGGTCGACCGCCGGATAGATGCCCTTTTCAGCGATCGAGCGCGACAACACGGTGGTCGCGTCCAAGTGGGCAAACGATGTTGCCGGCGCAGGGTCGGTCAAGTCGTCGGCGGGCACGTAAATGGCCTGCACCG
>JADLBW010000102.1 GCA_020847515.1 Pirellulales bacterium
ATGCAGCCAGCCGTGCCAGTCGGGGCCGACGCGGGAAGGCTCGGCGAGCCCGTTATAGATCACCCAGCGGCGCTCGAACTGGAAGTCCTTCTCCACCTTGCCGCCGCGCGTGCGGTAATAGCGGTTGCCTTCGGCATCGGTGCCGACATGCTCGCCATAGAGCCACGTCCAGAGATACGTGCCCCAGGTCGCGGAATTCCACCACGTAAAGATGCCGAGCAGGAAGTTTTTCATGGCGCCCGTCTAGCACGGCAGGTTAGCCGCGCAAACGCGGCAATTCGGGCGGCTAGTGTCTGATTCAACTGCGTTGAATCAGACCCGCCGCTTATCTGTTTGATTGAGCATCATCTTTTCCGAAAACCGCTTCGCACTCTTCGGGATCATGCTCTAGGCCGAGCGCGCCGGCTGCCGTTGCGCCACCCCAAGCTCCTTGAGGCGCGATGCGATGTGGACGACGACGCCCCGCACCACGCTCGATTTCAGATCGGGATCTTCGGCCAGCACCAGATGGGCGACGTCCGACAAATGCTGCTTCGGGTCGATCCCCTTCGACAGCGCCCCGAGCGTGCTTTCGTCCAGCAGCCGCTGTGCCTGCGCCACCGAATTGGTGCCATCGATCAGGCGCAGCTGGCGAAAACGCTCGACTAGCTCCTCGACCGTCCCTTCGAACGGCTTGCGCACGCCGCTCGGATTCGCGGAAAGCCCGGCGCTGATCGCCTCGGCGGCAGCCAGCGTTTCCGGCTCGTATACCGCTTCCACGCCGGAAACAGGTTCCGGCGACGGTTCGGGGACCGTCTGCGGTGCGGCGACAGCTTGCGGCGCGGACGCCAGGTCGCGTTCGACGCTTTCGAAGGCGGCGCGGACGTCTTCGAGCGAAGCCGCCTGTGCCGCGGGTTCCGGCTCTACGTCGGCGGCGACGACTTCGACATTCTCTGCCGGCAGGGCTTTCACTTCGACGGTTTCTGCTGCGGCCGGGCTGTCCGGGGCGGCAGCCTTCTCCTCCGGCTTTTCATCCGCGGATTTCTCGCCCTCGGATTGATCTGCCCGGACTTCGTCTTGGGCCGGTTCGTCGCTTTTGGCGGCGCTGTTGTTCTCGCCGCCGACGGCCGCACGCACTGCGTCCATCACCGCCGCTTCGGTGATGGATTCGCTTTTCTCCATATCGATGGGCGTCGGCTGCGGCTCGTCTGCTTTGGCTTCAACGGGGGCAGAAGGAGGCACGCTCGCCGCGGACGCCTCTACTGAAAGCGCCGCTGCGGCAGCCGCCGTAGCAACGACCGGTGCCACAACCACCGGCGCCGCAACCACCGGTGCCGCCGCCGCCGGTGCTGCGGTCTTTTCCTGCGCGGCGATGATCTCTTCGAAGGTTTCCGGCTTTTCCGGCCCTTTTTCCGCGGGCTTCCGGCCCGGAATCAGCGCCGCCAGAATCCCGAAGAACATCGCGGCGGCGACCGCGAAGAAATAGAGCAGCATCGAACCCTGACGGTTCAGCGCTCCGTCGGTGCAGAGCTGCACCGGATCGAGAGTCGGTAAAGCAAGCGCACCGCGGCAAAACATCGGGGCGGCAAAATAGTGCCCCAATGCAAGCACGGCCGCGAAGAAGAATATGCCGACGAGACCAGCCCGCATCGTTAGTCCCCTCACTCAACGCAACCAAATCACACCCGTAATCCGCATTTTGCGGCAACGGCCTCGCGAAGTCTAGAAATCGGCTGGTGCGATTTTTCAAATCGCCCGGGTTGTTCTCTGTCATCGCGCCGTCGGACCGCTGTGCCAGAAAAAAATTCTGCGCCGGATTTCGGGGATAACGGGCAAAGCCTTGGAAACACGCTCCCGAATCCATTTCCCCGCGCCTAGGGTGCCGCCGTCAACTCTTTACGGCGCCGGGGAATCGGCGCCGAATGGGCGGATCAGGATCAGGCAGCCGGGGCAAGCAGCTATCCCCGATATTCAACCCTGACCTACCAGTTTTAGTGTTTATTTGTAGGTGGCGTACTATTACTTGACGCGCAAGGTCGAGTCACCGTAGCGTCATGTTTCGTCCGGACGGGATGTAATGCGGCTGTTCCGGGCGTTCCCAAACGAGGTCTGAGACGAGGGCGCCGGGCAAATTGCCTGCCCAGCGAACGTTCTTCCTGTCGCCTTCTTGGGGGCTACAATCCGGGGTCGAACCCTCCCCTAGAGGCGGGTTGGTCCCAACACAGTGAGGGTCCGGCGGAGATCGGGCCTGAAACAAGAGAGCGACGGAACGGCGGGTTCCGGCGCCTGCAATTTAGGGGACGATGAAGATGCGTATTACGCGCCGGTACACCAAAGAAGGCCAGTCGCCTTACTCGAACATCACTTTCCGCAAGGCGACGAGCGAAATCCGCAATCCGGACGGATCGGTCGTCTTCAAGCTCGACAATATCGACGTGCCCGAGCACTTCTCGCAGGTCGCGACCGACGTGCTCGCGCAGAAGTATTTCCGCAAGGCCGGCGTGCCGAAGGTCTTGAAGCGTGTTGAAGAGGAAACGGTCCCCTCGTTCCTCTGGCGCTCGACCGCAAACGATCAGGCGCTTGCCACCCTCCCCGAGCACGAGCGCTTCGGCGGCGAGACGCAGGCGACCCAGGTCTTCGATCGCCTCGCCGGCACCTGGACCTATTGGGGCTGGAAGGGCCGCTATCTCGATTCGGAAGCCGATGCTTCCGCCTTCTTCGACGAGATGCGCTACATGCTCGCCATGCAGATGGCGGCGCCGAACTCGCCGCAGTGGTTCAACACCGGCCTGCACTGGGCCTATGGCATCGACGGTCCCGGCCAGGGCCACTTCTATGTCGATCCCTTCACCGGCAAGCTGACGCAGTCGGCTTCGGCTTACGAGCATCCGC
>JADLBW010000103.1 GCA_020847515.1 Pirellulales bacterium
CACGGCCACGCCGGCGGCGATGCAGAGGGCGATCACCGCCACCGACGCAAGTAGCGCAGCCGCCGTCCAGGGCCGCATTCGCACCCGCGCGTCGGTCTGCAGCGCCATGCAGCAGATGCCGAACATCATCAGCGGCGTATTGAACACGCCGGCGAAAAACTGGCCCGCCACCACCAACCGCCCCGGCGGGGCCCCATAGCGCTGAAACGCCAGAAACGCCGCCAGCATCCCCGCCAGGTAGACCAGTTGCACCGCCTTGTGCGTTTGCCGCACCGCCCCCTCGTCGGCGCGGTCGACCAGCTTCATGCTGCACAGCACATCGGCCCACATCCGGCCCGTGGCGGCCGTCGCCACCACCAGCGTAGAGAACAACGTGCAGAAGGCCCCCGCCATGAACACCCCGTAGGACCAGGCCCCTTGCGATTGCGTGAAGACCTGCGAGATCTCCTCGACCACCGCCAGCCCCTGCGGCTCGATCTGCTGCCGGTGCAAGACCGCCGCGCCCAGCAGGTAGAAGGCCACCGTCGCCACCGTCGCAATGAACGTCGCAAAGCCGACGTCGATCCGCAGCCCGCGCAGCCACCGCCGCGCCGACCCCAGCCACGCCTCTCCCGCCAGGTGCGGCAGGTCGCGGCCATAACCTTTCTCCCGCAGCCAATAGGGATACATGAACAGCTCGTTGGCCGTCGTCCCCAGCGCTCCCATCAAGCTCACGACGGCGAACGCGGCCCGTCGCGGCTCGTCGCCCAGCGAGAACCGCATCCCCGACAGCAGTTCGCCCCCCTGTATCCGAAAGCTGGTCCCCTGAATGAACGCCAGCGCCAAGACGACCGCCGCGCAGAACACCCCCACCAGGATCGCCACCAGTTTTTCCAGATGGCCGTAAGCGCCGCTGCGCAGCAGGATTGCCGCTAGCGCGACCACCGCGGCCCCCCAGGCCGCCGCCGAGTAGGGCGACGTTCCGCTGGCCGGCACGATCGCCTGCATCAACCCGGCCAGCGCGCCGATGATGCCCACCGACGTGACGAGCGAAATGGTATAGCCCGCCATATATAGCAGCGGCGCCCAGGAAGTCCCGCGGACCCGCGGACCCGGGCAGGCGTTGAGCGCTTCGACCGTCGTACGGTTATGGACGACGCAGTGCCGGCCGATCTCCATCTGCAGCAGGCACTTGATGACGCACGATAAGACGACCGCCCACAACAGCACGAACCCGAAGCTCGCCGCCTGCAGCGGCGTGTTGATCAGCTCGCCGGCCCCGATCACCGACCCGACTACGACAATGCCGGGCCCAATGACCGCCAGCAGCCCGCTGAGCCCCGTGGGAGGACGACCGTTTGGGCGCGTCGAGTGTTCCACGATCGTTTCGCTGTCAGTGTCAACAGTAGGAGCGAAGAAAAGCCTTCCGACAAGCGAACTGCGCTTCCCGCGGCGCTTAGGCGCTCGCCGCCAGGTCGAGCAATCGATTGACGACGCCCCGCAGCGCCTCGCGATCGATGTGCTGGTCAGGATCGACCGGCTGCCTGCTCGCGCCGAGCCGGAAGCCCCGCAGTTCCACGGCGGCGCGGATCCCTTCCGGAAAATTCGCCCCGTAGACGATGCGATCGAACAGCTCGGTGAGCTGCGTCTGCAGCGGCCGGGCCTCGGCCAGCCGTCCGTCGATCGCCAGCTCGTACAGCCGTCGGGTCAGCTCCGGAACGATGCCGCTGGTGGCGTGCGTGCCGCCGTTGCAGCCCATCGCCAGCATCGGCAACATCGTCGGTTCCCAACCGGCGAGAAAGCTGAAGTCAGGGCGGTGGGGCTTCACGGCCGACATCATCCGCATCATCTGGGCGATATCGCCCGACGAATCCTTGATGCCGACGATCCGCGGCAGCTCCGCGAGCCGCTGCACCGTGGGGACGTCGATCGGGCTGGCGAACCTCGGGATGTTGTACAGTGTCACGTCGATCGGCGAATTAACGCCGATCTCGCGGAAGTAAGCGTATACGGCGCCCGGACTCAAGCGGTAATAAATCGGCGAGACGATCGCGACCGCCCGGGCGCCGCATTCCAAATAGGCCTCGCAGGCCCGCAGCGTTTCACGCACGTTCGCCTCGGCCGCCCCCGCCAGTACGGGCACGCGGCCGCGGGCCTGATCGCAGATGATCTGGGTGATCCGCCGCCGCTCTTCGGACGTAAAGCGAGTGAATTCGCCCGTCGATCCGTTGGGGTACAATCCATGCACGCCCCGCTCGATGAGCCAATCGACGTAACGCCGCAGTTCGGCCTCATGGATCTCGCCGGCGGCGTCCAGCGGCGTCATATTGGGAGTGAACACCCCGGAAATCGGCGGGGAGGCGGTCGGTTGTGCCATGGCAGCCAGCGAGAGAGGAGAGAAACAGAACCTCGAGTTGCCGACGCCGTAGACGAGCGGCAATAGTATAACCGGCGACAGCCAAGTATAACCGCTGCCGCCCCTGGTGCGAGGCGTTCCAGGCAGCGGCTATCGGCCAGCGGTTAGCGGCCAGAATTCGGATCTTCCCTCTGGCCGCCAGCCGATAGCCACCCCCCCGAAAGGCCACATTCGAATCAACGCCCCTTCAATTGTTGGTCCCCTAACTCGTCGCTCCACGTCGCCTACGCCCCGTTGTCGCCCGCATGCTCACCGACGCCCAGCAGTTGTCGACGACCGAAGCCCCCGCCCCGGCCGGTCGGCACGTCAATCCGATTCACTACGACGGCGGCGTCTATCGCACGCCGCCGCAGCGGGTATCGCTGCTGGCGAGAGTCTCGCCTTGGTGGGCGTTCTATCCGGCGCTGGTCCGCACCATCTGGCGGGCTTCCGCCCGCGCCAAGCGTGGCCGCTACACGAACTGGAATTGGGTCGAGTCGAGCTACGAGCTATTCCGCGGCCTGGAAGAAGTCGGCATCGAAATGGAGATCACCGGCGCCCAGCATCTGGAGCAGGCCGAGCGGCCCTGCCTGTTCGTCGGCAATCACATGAGCACCCTGGAGACGGCCATCCTACCGGCCATCATTCAGCCGTTTCGCGACGTAACGTTCGTGGTGAAGCAAAGCCTCGTCGATTATCCGGTATTCAAGCACGTCATGCGCTCGCGCCAGCCGATTGCCGTCTCGCAGACCAATCCGCGAGAAGATCTAAAGACGGTGCTCGAAGAAGGCGCCCAGCGGCTGGCCGACGGGTGGTCGCTGGTCGTGTTTCCCGAAGGCCGGCGCACGCCCGTGTTCGACCCAGGGCGCTTCAACACCCTCGGCGTCAAGCTGGCCCAGCGGGCGAACGTGCCGATCGTTCCGTTGGCTCTCAAGACCGACGCCTGGCGTCTGGGCAAGGGATGGCTGGCAGACTTCGGCCGTATCGACCCCCGCCGCAAGGTGCGCTTCGCCTTCGGCGAGCCCATTCGGGCGACCGGTCGCCGCGGAGGCGAGCAGCAAGCCATCCTCGACTTTATTTCGGGACGCCTGCAAACCTGGGAGGCCGAAGACGCCCGCTCCGGCCGCAGCTAGGGCCCCCCGCTGCGCTACCGCCGGGCTTGCCAGCTCCCCAATACCCCGGCAAGCTCCCCGGGCGTGTTGCCCCAAGCGCCGTCCAGGAGCTGCCGACCGTCGGCCGACAGCGTGGCTGAAAATGTACCGGGCGCCAATTCGGTCGAGTTGTCGACGTACTGGCTTTCAAGGAATAGCTGGCGCGTCGCCGCATCGTACGCGGCCGTCACATATTCCCGGCCAAACACCTGCTGCCCGCTGCGCCACTCGAAGAACCCGGCGGCCTGCAAACCGGCGGGCGTTTGCCGCTGCGAGGTGAACTTGAGCGTGCTGCCGGAGAAGTCGGTTCCGGCGTCGTCCGTCGAGGCGGTGAGGGTCCACACGCCGTACGTCAGATCGGGCACGGCGCCGCCGGGCGCCTCGGGCCGTACGGCGCTCACCGTCTGCCGCAGGGATGCGTGCGGGTCTAACGGGCCCGCCGCCTCGGAAGTCGGCGTGACGGGCGGGTCCTGCTCCGGCGTGATCAGGCCGGGAAGGATCGCCGTCAGCAGCGCCGTAAGGCTCGAAATTATCGCTGCCACGACCGTCGCCGAGCCAAACAGCGACGTCTTCGGCGAAGTCCCATCCATGGAACGGCTCACAACGCGGCCAGGTCCTCCCGCAGATGCTAGCGACATGCGGGCGGCCGCAGAGCGGCGTTGACCAAGGATCGGCAATTGGGATGCCAACGTTTAGTTTTGTTCCCCCGATCACCTCGCGGGGTCCAACACCACCTTGATGCAGCCGTCCTGTTTTTCGCGAAACATCTCGTAGGCCTGCGGGGCTTGGGTGAGCGGCATGCGATGCGTCACGACGAAGCTGGGATCAATCCGGCCGGCGCGGATATGGCCTAGCAGCTCGCCAATGTACCGATGCACGTGCGTCTGGCCGGTCTTGATGGTCAAGCCCTTGTTCATCAGCGCGCCCAGCGGGAACTTGTCGGAGAATCCGCCGTACACCCCTGGGATCGACACCGTTCCCCCCTTGCGGCAACACTCAATGGCCTGGCGCAAGGCATGCGGCCGCTCAGTTTCCATAAACAGATTTGTCTTGATCTTGTCGTACGCCGCCGTGAGGGCCGTGTAGCCGTGCGCTTCCATGCCGACGGCGTCGATGCACACGTCCGGCCCCAGCCCGCCGGTGATATCGAGCAGCCGATCGTGAACGTACTGGTCGTGCATATCGATGACGAGGGCGCCCGCCCTACGAGCCATTTCCATCCGCTCGGGAACCCGCTGTTCGTCGTCGATGGCGACTACCCGCCCCGCGCCCAGCAACTGGGCGCTGCGGATCGTAAATTGGCCTACGGGCCCGCACCCCCACACCGCCACCGTGTCGTCAGGCTGGATATCGCACGCCTCGGCCGCCATATATCCCGTAGGAAAGATGTCCGACAGGAAGAGCGCCTGGTGATCGGTAAGATCTTCGGGCATCTTCTGGAGATTGACGTCCGCCAGCGGAACCCGAAGAAATTGCGCCTGGCCGCCCGCAAACCCGCCAGTCAAATGCGAATACCCTAGAATTCCCGCCGTCGACTGGCCAAACAGCTCTTCGGCGAGTCGCGGCTTGGGATTGGTATTATCGCAGCAGCTCCACAATTGCCGCCGGCAGAAGAAGCACTCGCCGCAGCCCAAGGGAAACGGCACGACCACCCGGTCGCCGACCTTTACCTTCGACTGGTCGACGCCAGGCCCAAGCTCTTCCACGATCCCCATCGGCTCGTGGCCGATGACGTCTCCCGCTTTCATAAACGGAATGAAGCCGTCGACCAGGTGAAGGTCGGAACCGCAAATGGCCGTCGACGTCACCCGGACCACGGCGTCTCGGCGATTGATGATCTTGGCATCCGGCACCTCCTCGACGGCGACCTTGTACGGAGCACACCACACAACCGCCTTCATAGAATTCCCTCCGTCGATCGCCCCAGGCATGGGGGGCGCCGTCAAGGCGCGCTCATCCGCCCGTGCCGCAAATTCACTAATTCAAACCCCGGCCGACTCATCGGGCCGCCGACGCCTACGCTCGCTTCCCGCGTCCGTGGCAACTCCCGCGCGGTTGACCTTCCAGCGAAATGACCTCGCCGATTTCCATCCGACGCTTGAAGTTTCGCAGATCTTCGCGTATCTGCTGCTGCGGCTCCTCGCCAAAGAGCTTGGCGAACCAGCGGCCCATTGCCCCGGCCGGCGGTTGATAGTGCAGTTCGATCCGAACGGCCGTCCCCCGATCGCCTAGAGCCCGCTGGAAGCAGACCGATCCGCGATGGGCCACGTCGGCCCCTTCGACGGTACGCCAGGAAATGCGTGAATTGGGTTCGTCGTCCGTGATCTCGGCGTCCCACTCCACGGCGCCCCCCGCGATTGCCGGCGCGGATGCTACCCAGTGCGAGCGGCGTTCATCGAGGCGTCTCACCGACTTCAAATGCGACATCACCTGCGGCAAGTTCTCGAAGTTCCTCCAAAAATCGTACAATTCCTCGGGCGACTTGTTGATGAGCAACGACTGCCGAACATGCACGCCCAGTTCCGCCCCGCGATGGGCCGAGCGGTCTGCCAACGCGTCAGGGCTGTGTCCGGCGGTGCTGTAGCCCAAGGCGCGTGAAAGCGGCACGCGGCCGCTCGCCCCACGGTAGATCAGAGCGGCGCCAAAGCCGGCCAATAACGTTCCGGGAACGTCCCGGCGGCGCAATCCCGCCAGTGCCAGCATCGACCCTGCCGCCGCCGACAGGAGCCGCTCTGCCTTGTCAAAAAGCGGCGCCGGCGCCCCCTGTCGCGTGTGCCCTTCTGGCCGCGAACTGGCCAGGGCCTCTCGAAACCGCCGCAGCGGCGCCGTGAATTGTTCCGCCGGGTGGGCCTGAACGCCGCTGGCGCCCGGTTCTGCAACGTGCGAAGTGCCTACCATGGGATCTCCCGAGCAACGACTGGGAACACTGAAAGCGTCCCCAGCCGCCCGTGCAATCCTCATGCCCGTGACGGGAAATTCATCGCGGGCAGCGCTGGCTATGCAGCTTAGGCAGATGATTCTCCAATTGGAAAAGCGCGTGCCATGTCCACGTCCGCGGGGACATGCTGGTTTCACGCAAAAAGCCGCTACGCCGGCGCAATCACCGCAGCCATGGCGCTTCGGCCGGATCCAAAACCCAAGGGTCCTGTTCGTCGACCTCGCAGGGAGGACCGGTGCGGCTCGGCGGCCTTGCTTTC
This sequence comes from Pirellulales bacterium, assembly GCA_020847515.1. Taxonomy (GTDB): domain Bacteria; phylum Planctomycetota; class Planctomycetia; order Pirellulales; family Lacipirellulaceae; genus Lacipirellula. The sequence continues at coordinate 6,723 of JADLBW010000103.1, forward strand.
GCCAGCCGCCCACGAGTTCGCGGGCTGGCTACAAGGGCCGGCCGGTCGGTTCAAAACCCGATAACGATCTTGCCAAAATGGCTCCCGCGCTCCATATGGCGCAGGGCGGCCTGTATGTCCATGAATGGGAAGATCTGGTCAATCGCCGGCCGCAGTCCGCCCTGGGAGATGGCTGATCTCATGTCCTCGAACATCCGCCGCGAGCCGACAAAGATGCCTTGCAGTCGCAGGCCTTTCATCAACAGGGGAATTGGATCGAGTCCCGGCCCCTGCGAGAGCACGCCAATCACGGCAATGTGACCGCCGGCACTGGTTGCGGCGACCGATTTTGCCAGCGTGCCGGCGCCGCCGACTTCCACCACGTGTTCGACGCCGCGACCGTCGGTCAGCCGGCGAACCTCTCGTTCCCAGTCGGGACAGGCGCGGTAGTTGAGCGTCTCGTCCGCGCCCAATTGGCGCATGCGGGCCAGCTTCTCGTCGCTGCTACTGGTGGCAATCACCCGCGCGCCATGCAGCTTGGCGAATTGCAGCGCAAAGACCGACACGCCGCCGGCGCCTAGCGTCAACACCGTTTGGCCGGCATGAACTCGCCCGGACACGATGAGCGCATGCCATGCTGTGACCGCGGCGCAGGGCAGCGTGGCCGCCTCCTCGTACGACAATCGGTCAGGAACGGCAACCAGTCCCTGCTCGTCGAACGCGGCCAGTTCACGCAATACGCCGTCCAAATCGCCGCCCCCAAGGGTGGCCCCGGCCTTGTCGGCCGAGTAACCTCCGTCAATCCAGCCTTGATTGAAGATCGGGCAGACGCGGTTTCCGACTTTCCACCGCGTCACCTCGGGGCCGGCCTCGACCACCTCTCCGGCTCCGTCGGAAAGGGGAACGGCCGGCAGCTTCGCCTTGGGATTGTAGACGCCGCGACAAAACATCAGATCGCGATAGTTCAGCGACGCAGCGCGAAGCTTCACCACGACTTCGCGCGGACCAGGTCGCGGCGGTTCGCGCTCGACCAGTTTAAGTTGATCCAGGCCGAACTGCGCAAGCTCAAAGGCTTTCATCTCGAGTCACTCCCCTGGCAAAGGCTTACTGCCAGTGCAGGCGGCTCTTGATTCCTGCGCCGCTCTGAACCCGTTGGGAATGTGGCTATCGGCTATCGGCCAGAATTAGGCCTTTTCCCTCTGGCCGTCGGCCGCCGGCCGATAGCCGATCACCTCGGCCGGGTTCATTAGTCGCGCAGTTCGCCATATTGGCAGGCAGAAGGCCTGTATTCTAGCCGGTTGCTTCGATCGGGCCAGAACGCCTCTCGCAGGCCGCTCAGAGGGAGGGCCGGATTACACGAGATCCCAAATGGGCCCCCGATGCAGCAGGCGCCAGGCGTCGATTAGCAGCATTCCCAGCAGCACGGCTCCCAGCGCGCGGTACTCTCGGTTGCTCCGCCAAATGGCGAACGTCCAAGCGCCGAAGGCCGCCGTCGAGAGCCGGCGCGGAAAGAAACGGGGCACGTTGCGAACGTAGGCGTTCCAAGCCTCCGGATGATACACCGCCAGTACGCGCTCTTCGTGCAGTACCTGGAGAAAATAGAGCCCAAAGAAAGGTCCCAGTATTACGAACAGGTTCTCGCGATCGCCGATCAGCACGCAGAAGCCGATCATGATCAGGAACGAGCCGACATATAGCGGATTGCGGACCAGAGCGTACGGACCGATGACCGTAAGCTCGCGGGTCTTGCGCAAGATGCCGGCCGCCCATGAGCGCACGACCAGTCCTGCAAAGATCAGCCCGCAGCCGGCCAGCGACCGTGGATCGGCGTAATCGAAAACGCCATGCGGCTTAATGCCGATAAGCACGTCTTCGGCAATCAGGGCGACAAAGACCGCAACCGAGATTCGTACTCGGCGAGAGACCAAGTATGCGCCCCACCGTTGCCAACGGCTGGGCGGGGAGTCGGGCTTAGAAAGAGCCTCGGCAACACTGGCTTGCGGAACCATCGGCGTCGCTCTCGCTGGGGGCTACGGGCTGGGCGGGACGGCGGGGAGCTGATAATGCTCGGGAATCGCGGCGTTGGTCAACCTGATTCTAGATGACATTTCCGTCAGAATCGGATGACTCGCCGCAAGAGCCACAGCCCCCAGGCGGCTAAGATGATATTGCCCAGCCATACCGAGGGGGGCGGCAAGGCGCCGTCCTTGGCACGATCGAGGCACCCCACTAGCATCGGGTAGTAGACCAGCAGAATTGGAAGAAAGCAGGCGAAAAAGCTCCCCCACAACTCGCCGTGACGACGCCGCACCGCCATGGGCGCTCCAATCAGCACAAACGCCAAACAACTGAATCCGTTGGCCCACCGCCGATAGGGTTCGGTATATAGCCGGCAGCGCGTTCGCTCAGCCGAAACCATCTCGTCGAAGCGCCAGTCCCATTGAGATTGAGACAAATCATCAAGACGACCGAATAGCAGCGACGACGCCACGTCGCTGGCGTTCGTCCGCCGCATGTCGTCCATGTGCGCCTCTTGCAGGCGCTTCGCTTCCGCCAGTTCGCTGAGGGCATAGCTGGTAGGGTGGCGCTCGTTCTTGCGGCCGGTAAACTCGTCGATCGTAAAGGACCGCTCGAACTGCCCCGGATGCGAAATCGCCCAGCCCGACATGTTGCCGTCGGCGTTAAACAGCTTGATCGAGACGACGCCCGCCGCCGCGTCGGCGTGCAGCTCGGCGGAATCGGCGGTAATCAGCGACGGCGGTCGGCCGTTGTTGGCCGTTATCTGTATTACCGGTTGAATGAGTCGACGCCCTTCCAACCGCCTCACGTTGACATTCAGGCGATCAGTGCGGAAATTGCGCGCCACTTGCAGCCGCCCGTAGGCGATCTCCTCCAACGATTCAAGGATGACGCGATCGGCCCCGCCGCGCCCCCAGGACACGGCCAGGTCGTTTAGCATGACCTCGCCGAAGCTCAACAGCGCCGCCATGATGAAGGTCGGCCACATCATCGCCATCGGCGAGATGCCCAGCGACTTGACGGCGACGATTTCATTAGACGAAGAGACGCGTCCGTAGACGCTCGTCGCCGCCAACAGCAGCGCCCCCGGCACCGCGAATTGCAGCGCCTGGGGAAGCATGTACGGCAACATCCGCCAAATGGGCCCTAGCCCGATGCCGTTATCGACCGCTTCTTTGCCGATCAGGCCGACGAAGATGAACGTCGTCATGCTGGCGAGGATCACCAGAAACGCCAGCGCCATCTCCAAGGTGATGTAACGGGTCAGAATGCGCATTTAACAGGCGGGGCGGGCGGGCTGGCTGACGGCTAGCGCAATGCGGGACAACGGGAATAGCCGCGGGATGATGGCAACTTCCGCCAGCAAGGTCAATGACGAACGCGCGCCACAGCAAGCGCCCTGCTGCTAGCAAAAAAGCAGCAGGCAGCCTGGCCGGGCGTCAGGGGGTTCGAACGATCGCCCCGGTACGCCGCGAAACACGCGAAAAGACGTGCAAAAGCATTTATGACGCGCTTTATGCCTCGAATTCAGAGGACATAAGCCTGAACGGGGCAACCCTCAGTCCCACTCAGCAACAAACACTTGATTGTGCCATCGCCCTGTCGCGGCAACCGGGCGAACGTAGGCAATCCGCCGGCCGTCTGGCGAGAAAACACAGGCCTCCGGGCGCGGGGCCGATTCGGCCGCCGCGCGAGGCGTCAGGCGGCGCGTTTCTCCATTGCCGACGCAAGTGACGCAGACGCTGCCGTCGCCGATGTACGCGAGGTGCGTCCCGGCGGCATTCCAACTGAAGGCCGATGCGACGTCGAACGCATTGCGCGTGATTTGCTGCGGCTCGCCGCCGGTAGGGGCGATCGTCCACAATTGGACGACCCCCGCATCGTCGCGCATCAAAAACCCGATCCGCGAGCCATACGGCGAACTGCGGACCCAATGGCGAGTGCCTTGCACGCCGGGTTGCCGCCGGTCGGTCGTGTAGGTCAGCCGCCGCTGGACGACGCCTGCCGGCGGCGCCGGACGCCGGCAGGCGGTCCCTTCGAGCGGACCGTCGCCGGGCTGCGTTACGTCGTCGGGAATATCCACGATGAATACTTCGGTCACCGGCCTGCCGTCGCCAGCGGTCACGTCGCCCAGAAACGCGATGGCCCGCCGCTGCCGCGTGCCGTCGGCGCGGAGATATCCCGCCGCCCCCACCCAGGCGTCGCCTTCGGCGCGGCTGATTTCGTCGGCGCCCGGCCGCGGCCGATTGTGGGTGCGAGTCACCAGCACGGAAAAGAATTCACCGTCGTGGTTGCGGGGATGCGAATCGGGAGTCGCAACCGGTCCAAACGGCGCCGATACGCCGACATTGCGCTGATTAGAATCGCACGATTCAGCGTCAGTAGCTGTTGCTCCGCGCGATTGGGCTTTCAGGTTCAGTTCCGCCAGCACATGGTCTTCATAGGTAAAGCTGACCCATTGACCGTCGCCGCTGAAGACATGGACGTGCGTGCCGCCCCGCAGCGCCCCGGGCGTAAACGGCGGCGTCAAATTCCGCGCGTCGAGATTGCGCGGATTTCCCTGCTCGCCGGCGGTGACCAATACGCCCCGTCGATGGTAGGGCGCGTACTGCCAATCGGCCGTGGGGCGCTCGGGGCCGTGAATAAACACGACTCGATCATCCACCGGGCTGCACGTGACGACCCCGCAACAGGCTCCGTGTCGGGACTCGTACAGCACTTCGACGGCGCCGGTTTCGACGTTGACCCGCTCGATCCGCGTGCCGTCGAACACCGATCCGGCCGGGTCGCTGCGAACGTCATAGGCAATCCAGCGCCCGTCCGCCGACCAGACGCCGGTGTTCGTAAGGATATGCCCTTCCGCACGATTTGTGATCTGACGCTCGCGCACGTTGTTCCCTAAGCGCCGATGGCAGTTTTAGCGACGTCACAACAAGTGCGGGCAGCCTTGCCAGAACCGACGGCGGGGTAAACGCTATTCAAGAAACGTTTGCGGCGGCCCCTTGAGTTGGAGCACAATGGAATCCGTGCCGCCGGCAGGGACCTCGGCGGTCAGCCCGCTCTGATCCAGAAAGGCGTACTGTTCAGGAATCATCAGGGCGCCCAAGGTCGCCTCGCCGACGGTTTTCGCGAATTGGTGCGCCGGGTTTTGAGAGGAGTAGCACGATACGCTCACCTTATGCGGGCCGACAATAGCGCCGTCGTATTCCTCGAAGGTGCTGAGGCGGAACGTCCCGTCCGGTTGAATGGCCCCCCCCGCAGGCTGACCCTGCGGAGGTTGGAACACGACGTTGCCATAGGGCAGCGGCTCGCCGTTGTACAAAACCTTGCCGCTGACGGGCGCTACGTTGGGACCTCGGCTGCATCCGGCAAGCAGGCCCGATGCGATCAGAACCGCCGCAGGCAGCCGCCTGGCATGGTTCGCCATGTTAGGGAAGCGGCGCACCGTTGACCTCTTCGCCATTGACGGTTGCCAGATCTTTGTAGACATCCAACTCGATGTTGTCGGCAATCGCGCGAACGCTTCCGTCGACCATGACGAATTGGGTCAAACCAGGATGAAAACTGCCCAGCGGCAGATGATTGAAGTTGATGGCCTGGCCAGTGAGGCAATTTTGCGGATTTCGCACGACGCAGACGTTCGGCGGATTCTCGGCCACCTTCATGCTGTAAGGCCCGTCGGTGTATCCCGATACATACCATGGCCGGACATTGCCGGGGGCCGTTTCAACGAGACTTCCAAAACAACAATCGCGATGCACAAATTCGCCGACTAACAGCGAGTTGCTCGTTCCGTCGCTGACCTCTTTCAGCTTGCGGGAATAGCCCACCAACGCCGTCCCTGCCCCGAACGGCGAGGAAGAGCCCGAGGGAACCTCTGTCATGGTAAAGGCCCCGTTATCGGGAAGCCGTCCGAACGATGAATTGAACAGCTTCTCGCCGCGATTGCGCACCGCGCCTGAGACGCCCGCGTACGTAGCATACGCCCCCAGGTAGTAATCGTAATTCGGCGGCGCCGACGTCCCGATCTTCTCGTCCGGCCAGGAAGGGCAGATAAAGGCGTCCACCACGACGTCGCGCACGGGATCGTTGAAATACATGGCCGAGCCGTAGTCGAAGGCAATTCTACTGTACGTCGTCTGCCCTTCGAGATACTGCAGCAGGCTCGTAAATAAGCCCTTCTTGATAAAGCTCTTGCCCGTCTTGACGTGCTCGGCCGTGCGACCGTAGCCGGGCGGCAGCCCCCCGTTGGCAGCTACGTGATTAAGCGCCGCCAGACCCATCTGATGCAGGTTATTGGAGCACTGCGCACGACGCGACGCCTCGCGCGCGGCCTGCACGGCCGGCAACAAAAGCGCCACCAGCACGCCGATAATGGCGATCACCACCAGCAGCTCGACCAGCGTAAACCCTACGGGCTTACAACGAAATTCTTCAGGCGTGCGGCGGAACGCGTGCACAAAATCAGCTCCCTGGAGAACGCCAGCGTCTAAGCACAGTCGATTACGTCGGCTCGCCAACTATCATACGAGGCGCTGTATACGCTGCGATAGCCGAATTGCGTCTCCGCCGCAGGCGAGCATCAGCCAGAGCCGCCTCTGGTGTTGCCGGCCGTCGTCGCGCCCCGAGAATCGCGGGAGGCTCTTCACGGGCTGCTGCGATTCAGGGGGCTTACCCGGTTTGCGGGCTGCCGCAACGGCGAATCCGCTCCGCGAAGTGGGCTTGGGACAGTTGAAGCTTACAGCCTGCGCCGCAGCAGTAACGCGCACACGGCCAACCCGGCAAGCGCTGCCGTGGCTGGCTCGGGTATTGCCGCGACCGTGGTCGCAACGCCGCCGTCGAATTGGGTGTTCCAAACGTTCAAGTCGGTCCCCGTAACCTGGCTGTCGCCGTCAGCGTCGCCCGTCGAGGGTGTCGCGTCGACGGCGCCGAAATTCTGCTGCCAGGTCAGGAAGTCGGCGCCGTCGACGTCGCCGTCTCCGTCGAAATCCGCATCGCCGCCGCCGCTGCCTTCCAGGGTCAATTGAAACGCCTGAATGCCGTTGTTCGAACTCATGGCGTAAATGATTGCCATGTTTCCCTCGATCGGGCCGAATTTGATCGAACCGACGCCGTTGAGATTTCGGAACTGGTTGGGTCCGCCGGGCGTGAAGGGCAGGTTGCTTCCCTCGGCGATCTTCCGTTCAGCGACCGGCGCCTCAGGGTTAGTCATGTCGTAGACGAAGATCCGCGAGCGCCCCAACTCATCTTGCGCCGGGCTCGCCTCGAGCATCGCCAACAGCGGCCGGCCGTTTACCACCGCAAAGTCGAGCGGCCGCAACGAGGCGCCGTCTGAGCCAATGTTCAGGCTAAGCGTTCCTGTCGCGCCGGCGACGTCGACCTGCCGGGCAAACTGCTCCTGCCCGAGCGTATTGGCGCCTTGTTTGCCGATGACCGTGTCGTTATCGGTGAATGTAATGCCCAGGCGAAAATCGCCAGGCTCCGGCGGATTAGTCGCAATGGCGATCGCCGTGCTCGTGTAGTTCAGTCCGTCCGCCGTAGTGAACAGTGCGAAACTGTTGTTTCCGGAGACAGCCGGGTTATTGCCGAAGCCAGCCACCATGCGCGTATTGACGCCGCCGCCGATAACGTCGAGCGTGTCGCCGATTCGCGCGCCGGCCAGCGGCGGTACCGTTCCGTCGTAGGCCACCGTCGGGGCTGCCGCCGTCTCGCTCGCCCAGCGGTAGATCTTGAACGGCGACGTGGTGGCGTTGGTGGAGAGGTTGCCAACGTAAATCGCGCCGTCGTCGGCGACGCCGACCATGTTCGTCAGAAAGGTTCCGCCTGCCGGCACGCCGCCGTAGTTCAAGGCGCCGAGGTCCACGCCGGTCGTTGCATCCAGAATGCGAATGCTTCCGCCTGACGTATTGCGGCTGACCAGAATCAGATGCCCGGTAGCGGCGTTGTAGGCCAGGCCCCGTTCGAGATTGCCTGCATTGACTGCCGGGTTGGTGATCTCGTTGCCGAGGTAGTTGTAGAACCCGGCTTGGATCGAATCGGTTCCGGCGGCGTCCCCGGCCAGGACCTCAAAGGGCGCCCGCCAGCCGTCGCCGCCGCCAAAGCTGCTTACCGGGGCAAGCGTGGCTCCCCTGGCGGCAAGTCCTAAGCCGTCGCCTCCCGCCAAGGCCAAGCCTACCGCCGCTAAAACAAAGGTCCCCTGCAACCGCATTCGTCCGTCCTCCCTATCCGACAACGGCTGATAGACAATGCGTCATCAACCTCAGCGGGTTTGATTCGCGCGGCGCCAGCGAGTATGGCCTGAACCGCGCATGTTACTACTAATGATTCCTGCGCCGGTAATGAACCCGTTGTAGGTTTGGCTATCGGCTATCGGCTATCGGCTATCGGCCAGAATTAGGCCTTTTCCCTCTGGCCGTCGGCCGCTAGCCGACAGCCAGGCAGGGTTCATTAGTCGCGCAGTTCTCAAAAAAGCCCTCGCGGCTGAACTATAACCGCGAGCCCAGGGGGCGACGCGAAGGTTCGATCAACCGCCGCGGCGCCGCGAGCATGCCGCCGCCCATCCGAAGATCGCCAACATGGCGAGGCTGGCGGGCTCGGGCACTACGGCAAACGCCTGAATGCCGTTGTTAGTATTCAGGGCGTACAGCCGCAATTGGCCTGCGTTGCGGCCGAACTTCAGGTCCCCGACGCCATTGCCGTTGGCAACAACGGCGCCGGTGGTCAAATTCTCGGTGTCGAGCAAGCCGGTCGTCGCCGCGTTGGCCAGATTCAAACCGTCGTACAGCCGCACCGCGTTGCTATTGATGTCGATGGTAGCCAGCAAGTTCGTCGCGGCATCCCAAGCCAGGGGCGCTTCGCCGGTCGCGTTCAGTGCATAGGTCGCCGCCGCCCCGCCGGCGGCCGGCGCTACCGTTAACGGCTGTCCCGTCTGCTTGCCGACCGCCGTATCGGGGCCGGCGAAATCGAGGCCTAAACGGAAAGCGCCTGTGGCTGCGCCAGTTGCAGTCGGATTGCTTACGGAGTAGGACAACCCGTCGCTAGTCGTGAACAGCGCAAAGTCTTGTCCGGCATTGCTGCCGCCCGCCGCCACGAATTTCGTATTGGCGCCCGAGCCGATGACGGCGAACGTATCGCCGGTGCGAGTTCGATTCGACGGCCCGTCGAAGGCGACGGTGGGCGCAGCCGCCTCGTTCGCCCAGCGATAGACCTTGAAGTTGCTCGTGCTAGCAGTGGTGAGGTTAGCCGCATAAATGACGCCGGCGTCGTCGACGTCGATTGCATTCACGACGAAGGTGCCGCCCGCGACGCCCGTGACGTCCAGCGAACCGAGCAACGCTCCTGTGTCGCCATCGACGATCCGCACGAAGTTGCCGCCATTGCGATCAACCACATACAGATGATTATTTTGCGAGTTATAAGTCAGGCCGCGCTGTACGTTGGCCCCTTGGAGAAACGTCGCCTCGCTTGGCGCGAGCCAGCCGTCGCCGCCAAAGGTAGATAGAGCGGTAAGCGTTGCGCCCGGCGCTGGCGCCGCCGTAAGGAGGATGGCGGCCAGGCTGCCAATCCAGCGCGAGGTGATAGACTTCATTAGCCGACCCTCCAGAGAAGTAAAAACATCGACGACTGGCTATGAGCCGCTTCGGCGCATGGGCTCTCTTGCTGCTCCTAGCGGTGCATCGTAATAGTGGCGCGCCGCCACGGCAAACACTTTCTAGCGAAATGCACTCCCGCTTTTGCGCAGCGGGGCCTGGAATCGCCCCTCCCGACGGCTTTCCGCAAGCGGCGGCTATTGACGGACGCCGACAGGCCCGCCGGCTGCCGCAAAATACGGCTGCTGAACCGCTTCTCAGCCGAAAAACGCCATGCCGCCGGGGGTATAGTCGTCGCCTTGCTCCCAGGCGTTAATGGCTTTTAACAAGATGCGCGGCGTGAGCTTTCCGCGCATGCCGGCCAGCACTGCGCCGGTATCCGCGTCGCGCGTCTCCCACCGCGTTTCCACCCAAGCGCGGACATGCGGCGGGAGCTTGCCCAGGATCTCATTGGCTTCCGCCAGTTTCTTAAGCGCCTCGCGGAACTGGATTTGTTCGAGCCGGCCCCAACTGCGATAGAGCAACTTGAACTCCTGCAACACCTGATCGCCGCGTGCGACTAGCCGAGCGCTCGTCCTGCGCCATTCGCGATGTTGCTCTTCGCTTTCCATGGTTGCGCCCCGCCTCGGATTCTGTCCCGGTGAGTAGCTTAGCGGATCAGACCCCATGTGGCAAAAGGTCCGCGGCCGCGCCGCGCGCTATTTTTCCACCGGCGATGCGCCGATGCACGACATCGCCAATCGAGTCGCATCTCGCGAGCAAGTGCATGCCGGCCGTGCGAGCCGACCGACCAGGTAACGGGGCGGGCCGTGCAGGCAATTCGCCCAGGTCTCGGCCGTAGAAAGAATGCGCGCTACCAGCCGTGCGGCGCCTCGCTACGGGAGGGCCCGAATCGCCGCCAGGCGCCGAGCCGCTGCCTGCAGCCTGCGACGGTCATCCCCTCAAGGCCCTTGAAAGAATGACTCGAGCAACTGCTGCGGAGTTCCGTCGAACGTCGCCCACTGCAAGTCGCCCGCCACTTGCTGATCGCCGCCGGTGAAGTACACGATCGTCTTGCCGCCGAAGTAGCACAATTCAGCGTCGGAGGCGTTCTTCTCGCTGAGCTCGGCCGGACGCAACGGCAGCTTGCGCTTGGATCGATCGAATGTCACCAGCGGCCGCCCCTGCGGCGCATCGTTCCACTGCTTCAAGTCTCGCGACCGGGTCAGGCGGGTCTCGTAGCAGCCTTCCGGCAAGCTTTCCAAATACAGGGTGTAGTACCAGTCGCCGAAATAGTACAGCGCCGGACCGCCGACGTACTTGTCCGCCCCGTAGAGCGCATCTGGGATTCGCCGCCAGCGGGTAAGATCGTCCGACTCGCAGTACTTGAACGTAAACGGCTGATAGGCCGGGTCGTTCGTCTCATAGAGCAGGACGAACCGGTCCCGCCCCCGGCAGACCGCGACGTTGAACACCTGCTCTCCCGGCTCGCAGCGCCACACGACCTGCGGTTGTGTCCAGTGCTTCAGATCGCCTGAGGAGGTCATCGAGACCTCGGTCGCCGTACGCCACGGCTTGCCGTCAATGCACCTGGCCGCGAAGACGTAGACCCGATCGTCCCAGACGAACGCCGAGGCGAACGTGTGCCGCGGCAGCACCTCGGCGACGATCCGCTTCGACTCAACGTCGCGAATACGGATGACGTCCTTATTCGCGTCGGCGCCGATCGCCTTGCTGGGCGAATCGACGAAGGCCTGGTAGGTCTCCATCAAATACAGCCGCCCGCCGAGCACAAACGGCGAAGTTTCCACCAGCGGCGAGCCGAGATAGCCTTGCTTTACGAGCGGGTTGCGCCACGTCGCCTCGGCTGCCGGCGCCATGCCGGCGGCTACTAGGAGCCACAGTACCGACTGCAAGGCCGAGGATTTGAGCGCCCGCTGAAGACGAAAGCTGTTCATTGCGCTGACTGTGGCTCGGCAGAGAAGTTCCATCGACCTCCTCCTCCAATCTTGGCTGCCCGGCGCTTCTGGGGCCGCTTTGATCTTGCAGTTCAACGAGGCAGATCGGAACAGGTGCTGATTGGTAGGCAACCGACAAGAAGCTCTATCGGGGCGCCGACCGCCATCATATACGCAGCCACTACCCCCAGGGGCCACAGCTACGCCCCATATTTTCCCAGTCGGCCGGCGTTGGCCAGGGCCAGCGTCATGAGGTGCTTGGCCTCGAACTGCCCTAGACCGCCGCGCAGGCAGTCGCTCTCGCCGAACCTCTCGCACGCGTCGGTGCGGCAGTTCTTCGCCCACAGCAGCGTCGGCACCGGATGCCAGCTATGGCTCTTGAGCATGCTGGGCGTCGAATGGTCGCCCGTGGCGATCAGCACGTCCGGCTTCAGGGCCATGATCTTCGGCACGGCCGCGTCGTATTCTTCGGTCCGCTTCACTTTCGCCGCGAAGTCGCCGTCTTCGCCGGTCGAGGCGGTGTACTTGAAATGGATGAAGAAGAAGTCGTACTTCGACCAGTTTTCGCGGAGCACGGCCATCTGCTCCTCCAGCGTCTTGGCCTGGCCGACGACGTCCATCCCCACCAGTTGGGCCAGGCCCTTGTACATCGGATAGACGGCAATCGCCGCCGCGCGCAGGCCGTAGACCTCTTCGTATGTCGGCAGCGAAGGCTTGCTGGCGAAGCCGCGGAGCGTCAGGCAGTTGGCCTTCGCCTGCCCAGCGAGGAGTCTTTTGGCCTGCTGGACGAATTCGTCGGCGATCTGCGCCGTGACCTGACTCTCAGCATTAGCGGCTTTGGCGGCCAGCGGCGGAACGCCCACGGCCTGCGGATCGGTGTCGCGGACTGCGTCGCCGAGTTTCCCTTTGTTTACCCCCGTTCCGCGGAGTACGACGACGAATCGATGTTCCTTGACCGGCTCGACGAATACCTCGACGCCGGGGATTTTCACGTCGCGAAGCCTGATCGCCAGCGGCGCACTTTCCTCGGTGGGGATGCGGCCGGCGCGGCGGTCGGCGATGTTTCCGGCGGCGTCGATCGTGCAGAAGTTTGCGCGAATGGCGACGTCCCCCTCCTCCAGCTTGAAACCGATGCCGGTCGCCTCCAGGGCCCCGCGGCCGATGAGGTACTTTACGGGGTCGTAACCGAAGAGCCCCAGATGCCCCGGCCCACTGCCCGGGGCGATGCCCGGCGCTACGGGGATGCTGCCGCCGAGCACACCCTCCTTGGCAAGCTTGTCGAGATTGGGGGTCCTGGCCGTTTCGAGTTCCGTGAGTCCGCCCGGCTGTTGCGGCAGGCCGCCGAGTCCGTCGGCAACGTACATGACGATCTTGGAGTCGTTTTTGACGAAGAGCTGGCGGGTCAGCGCGTGGGTATCCATGGGATGGTTTTTGTCAGTTGTCAGTTGTTCGTTATTCGTTCCGGGGGGCGGCGGGCGGCGCGGGGCTCAATTCTACCCCTCTCAACCTCCCCACGGCAGGGGCACTTGCAGCGCGGCAGCGGAAAGCGACGATAGGAATTGCACATTGCGAGGCGAGCGCTTGACAGTCTGAGAAATCCAGGAGGGAGCACCAGTGAGCGAGCCGCTTATTTCTTACGATCCGCGAAACGCCTTCATCCCCGTCCACGGCATTTCGCCGGACGACTTAAAGTCGATCGCCGGCGCCCTGGATGATGTGCGGGACGAAGTGCTCGCCGATGCGCAGCTCTGGGCCGACGGCGTCGACGTCGAGCCAGCCAAGCAGCCGCTCGACGCCGGTTTCCATGAACTGCCCGATCGGCTGCTGGCCGACTATCGCTCGCACGGCGCCCGGAGCCAGGTGGGCCGCATCAAGTCGGCCGCCGATCGGCTTAGCGGGGCCGTCGACGACGTGGTGATCCTGGGGATCGGCGGCTCGTACATGGGCGCCCGGGCGATGTTCGAGGCCTGCTGCCGCCACTACTACAACGAAGTCCCCGAGACGATGCGCCGCGGTCGGCCGCGGATCTATTTCGAGGGCAACAATGTCGACAACGACGCGCTGCTCGACCTGGAGCGGCTGCTGCAGAGCCGCGGCGACAAGTGGGGCCTGGTCGTCATCTCCAAGAGCGGCGGCACGCTCGAAACGGCGGCCGCGTTCCGCATCCTGCTGAGGGATCTACAGGCCTCGTTAGGTCGCGACGCAGCGCAGCTCGGCAACCTAGTCATCCCGATTACCGGCGGCAGCGGCAAGCTGTTCGACCTGGCCCAGGCACTGGGGTGCCAGGAGGTGTTCGAAGTGCCCGACGGGGTCGGCGGCCGCTTCAGCGTGCTGTCGGCGGTGGGGCTGTTGCCGGCGGCGCTGATGGGCCTGGACGTGGAGCGGCTGCTCGCCGGGGCCGCGGCGATGAACGACCATTTCCGCAACACGGGCCCGGCGGAAAACATCGTGCTGCAGTTCGTCGGCGTCTCCCACTTGATGGAAACGCTGCGGGGCTGCGACGTCCGCGTGCTGTCGACCTGGGGCAAGCGGCTGGAGGCGGTCGGGCTGTGGTACGACCAGCTACTGGCCGAGAGCCTGGGCAAGCAAGAACGGGGGGCGTTGCCGCTAACGGTGGTCAACACCCGCGACCTGCACAGCCGGGGCCAGCAACACCAGCAGGGAAAGCGGGACAAGTTCATTACGAACCTGATCGTCGAGCGCGGCACTCGCGATGCCGAGCCTATCGGCACGAGCGAGCTGAACCAGGACGGCCTCAACGAGCTGGCCGCCAAGTCGCTGGCTGATGTTCTGGGGGCGGCGATCGAGGGGACCAACCAGGCCTATCGAGACGACGGCAGACCGACGGCCGACGTCCGGTTGCCGCGGCTCGATGAGTACACCCTCGGCCAGCTCTTTCAGATGCTGATGCTGGCAACGGCGGTCGAAGGCCGGCTGATTGGGATCAACCCGTACGGCCAGCCGGGCGTTGAGGCGTACAAGAAGAACATGAACGCGATCCTCCGCGGCACGTAGCCGCCCTGGGTGCGAGCGTTCTCGGATGCTCGCACAACCCGCCCAGTGAATTGCCGTTGGGAAGGGCTACGCCGAGAATTCCGACATGCCAAGGCCGCCGCGTCGCACGTCGCCAGACCGGACTGCCGGCGATTCTCGCTGCCTTTGCGCTGTTCTCCATCTGGCTTAGTTGGGCTGACGTAGTGTGCCGCGTGGCGGAGTACGAGGCGACTCGGCCGGCGGCGTCCGCGGACTCGACGCCGCAGGTTGTTTTCAAACGGCCGTGAAGCGTTAACGAGGAGCCACCCGGCACTGAAATCGCCGGGGCGCCTCACCGCGGCTTGAGGATCTTGTCGAGCGCCTTGTTGATCTCCTCGCCGAGAACGCCGCCGGCGGCCTGTTGGGCGGCTTGGGCGGCGAAGTTGGCGATTGCGCGGGGATCGACTTGCGGATGGCTGAACGTGCCCCCGATGGGAATCTGCAGCGGTTGGCCGACCAGGGCTTTAAGGGCGGGGCGATTGCCGACCCATTTTTCCTGCACGGGCACTTCAATCGTGAGGGCGAGCGTTTCGTCGAAGCCGACCGAGCCGCTGGAGCGGACCGGCACGTCGTCGATCAGAAATTCGAGGTTTTGGTGGTATACGCGGCCGTCGACGACGCGGACGTCGACGGCCCGCTCGCTCATAGTGACGCCCTTCACCGCCGGGGGCTGCTGGTCGCCGCCGCCGAGGATGTTCAGCCCCAACAGACCCTGGCCCAAACCAGCGCCCAGCCCTGGCGACGAACCTTTGCCGACGGCTTCAATCTGACGGACGAGATTCGCCACGTCTTGAATGAGCGGCCCCGGCGTGACGGCGAGCTGGTGAATTGTCAGCCGACCCTCAAGCCGGCCCTGTTTGGGCTGCCGCAGCGGGATGTCGGCGCTATGGAGGAAGAAGGAGAACGAGCCCTCGGCGCGGGTGGCGCCGGCGAGGATCGGCGCGGCGTATTTGAGCATCCGCTCGCTCACGTCGGCCGAGATCGCGACGTTCGAGACGGCCGGCCCAGGGGCCAGTTGCAGCCGCTGCGGCTGGGAGTCGAGCAGGACGCGGGGCTGCAGGCTCACGCGGCCCGCCGGTCCTACGGCCAGCTCTAAGGGAGTGAACTGGACCATTCCGTCCCGAACCGTAGCCGTGACCCGCGCAGCGCCGATCGCCAGGCCGTAGAGGCTGGCGGAACTCCAGCCGGTTTCGGTGGCGAGTTGCCAGCGGCGGGACCAGTGAGGCGCGAGGGGGGAGGCGTTAGGCGACGTTGGAAGCTGGAGGCTGGAGGCTGGATACTGGATGCTGGATGTTGGGGGGAGGTTTGAGGTAGTGGTTGTGGAGGCGTTCCAGGTGATGGCGGCGGCCTGCGAGTCGATAGGCGGCGGGGTCGGGACGGCGGCTGGTCCGGCCCCGCTGCCTAGCCCTCCGGGCGAGGAGTAGGGGACCGGGAGATCGCTGGCGGCGAAGAGGCGGCCGGACGCTTGGAGGCGCATCGTGTTGGCCCCGTGTATCTGCACGCCGGGGCCGAGATACGTCGCCAACAGGGCGGCGAACTCGGCGGCGTCGTAGGCAACGTCCACCTCGCCGCGGACCAGGCCGGCGGTGCGAAGCTGCTCGACCACCCCGTGGGCGTGAAGCTGTAGGGTCTTGCCGGTCAGCTTGACCGTGGCGAGCTGCAGTCGATCGTCGCCGTGTGAGTAGCTCGCTTCGCTGGTCAGTTCAAGCTGCGGATCGTTCCACGCCAAAGAGCCGTCGGCGACGCTGACGAGCTGGAACGGCTCGCTCTTGAGCGAGAGGTTGACCGTCGCCCGCTGGGCGTCGCTCGTCAGCAGCAGCCGGCCGACGGCCTGCCCCCGCGGGATCGAGCCCCGCGGTTCGCTGCGCGGAACGAGCACGTCCTGCCAGGCGGCCAGCCGCTCCAGATCGCCGCGGAGGGCTACTTCGCCGCGGACGGTCGGCGGGCCGTTGTCGGCCCATTGAATCGACACGCCCCGCGCCCTGCCGGCGACGGTGCTGCTGGTCATCTCCAGATTCTGCGACTGGAGCGCTCGGGCCGATCGGTCCCAGCGAAAATCGCCGGCCGCTTCGATCCGCGGCTCTTCGACGGTCCGGTCGCCTACCTGGGCGACGAAGTTTTCGATGCTCGCCTGCGACTCGGCGACCTGGAGCAGCCCGGGGCCGGCGCGAACTTGGGCGCTGATTTTCGATTGGCCGGCGAGCTGCTCGGGTATCGCAGCGAACCAGGGACGCAACCGTCCGGCCCACAGCTCCAGCGGCCCCGCGCCCGACAGCTTCACCAGCCACGAGCGATTGACGTCGCCCAGCTCGACCGGCTGCAGCAGTTCCGCCGCCAGCGCGTCGGCCGGACTTCGCATGGCGAGCGACGCGGTCTCGATGCGCTGCGGCTGGTAGGCGGTGCGAACGCCGGTGGCGTGCACGGTCAGTTGAAGCTGCGGATCGCGCCACACGACCCGTCCCTCGCGCTGGACGTCGATCGCTTTCAGCTCCAGCTCGGCGCTGGCGGCGAAACGATCGCCGCCGGCGTCGCGCCACGAGAACTGGCCTTGCCCCGCGCCGGCGAGCTTCCAGGCCGACAGGTCGACGAACTGGCCGAGCTGGGCAGAGAGCTCATCGAGGTCGAACTGAAGCTCGCCTTCGAAGCCGCCGTCAGGCGAGCCGTCGACGCTGGCCGTCGCGAAGGCGGAACGCCAGAGACCGCGCTGGAATTGCGGTCCTGCGGGCGAGTCGGCCGCGTCGATCGCCACCTCGACCGGCTTGGTCCAGTGGATCGGGCGCTGGCCGTCGCTGCCGACGAGGTTCTGCAGCGAGGCGGCCATCGTCCAGCGGCGGCCCGCGTCGCCGCTGGAGCTGCGCGCGGCGATCTCCATGTTGCCGGCCTCCACCTGCACGCCAGGACGCAGCCGCAGCGTACGGGGCAGCATCCGCGCAAGTTGCGGCAACTCGGCGCGGGCGGTGAGCGAGACGTCGCTGGAGGGGAGCGACTCCAGGGCGAGGTCCGGCAGTTCAGCCAGGTCGACTTCACCGGCGAGTTCCGCCTGCAGCCACTCGCTGCGGAGCGAGAGCTGCCTGGCGGAGAGGCGCCCGGCATTCAGCGTCGCGTCGACGGCCAGTGCAATCGCAGGGAATTCGACCAGGTCGCCGGCGAGCGCCGCGGAGGTGAAGCGGACGTCGGCGCCGTTGAGCTTCCCTGTCACGGCGAGGCGGTTGGCTGGAGCGGCCGCGGCGGCCGTGACTGCACCGGAGTCGGCAGCTCCGCCGGCGCGGGAGGCTGCGCCGTCGAACGGCTGGGCGTTTTGTACGGGGCTGGCCGACTCAGGGGCGGAACCCGGGGCTGCGATCCAGGAAACCTGCAAATCGGCAGAGGCGTCGCCGGTGATCCGCGCCGCTGGAAGGACGCGGGCGAGCCACGGTTCAACGGGCGCCAGCGGCAAGCGGTCGGCCATCAACTCAAGCTGCACGGGGGCGGAAGGATTCGCCGGGGGGGCCGTAGGCGGCGCGTGTTCGATCCCGGCCTGGGCGGCGCCGAGGTGCAACTTGAATCGGCCTGGCGCGTCGGCGGCTGGTTGCGAGGTCGGGTCGACGCCGGCGGGGCGTTGCGCCGCGGCCAGTGTGAGGATCCCTTCGGCGGCGACGTCCCAGCAAGCGGCATGGGGCGTACGTTTCGCCGTCGCGTCGAGCGAGTCGATGCGCCACTGCTGCCCGCTGGCGAGGTCGCGGCCATGGACGACCCCCCCCGTGACTACAATTTCGATCGATTTCTTTCCCAGCGACGCCTGCGATTCGGCCGGGGAATCCGGTGAGCCGGCGGCATCGGCGATCTTGTGCAGAAGGTCTTCGAGGTTGCTGCCGCCGTCGCGGGCGTCGAGCTGAATGACTGGACGCGTGAGCTGCAGCATCCCCAGGTCATCGGGGTCGGACAACAGACCGATTATCGAGCGGTTGCAGCGGACCAGCTCGACGCCAACCAGCGGTGCGCCGCTGGGGTCGATTACCGCGACGCCGGCCAGGGCCTGGCCGCCGGTCCAGGAAAAGCTCGCGTCGCGACATACAACGCGGCCCGCTCCGGCGGGGAGCGCCCGCGAGAGAACCAGATCGCGGAGGGCGGTTTTGGCAACGATCGTCGGACCGAATAGGAGAAGCGCCGCGAGGGCCAGCATCGCCAGCGCCAGCCGCCGGCGCCTGCCGGGCCGGCGACGCCTGGCGCGCAGCTCGGACGTCTCCGCGTCGGGAAGGGCAACTTCGGTCGAGCTGAATCGCCGACGCCGCATACGAGACCACAATGAAGGAGCAGTTGGCGGACGGGCAATGGGGGAGCGCCGGCGATTCTAGGAACTCGCTTGCGACGGTCCTAGCCGAGTTGCCGTCGAAGGAAGATGGAGCTGGGTGGCGGACGGTCGGGAGGGGGGAGGCGTTTGGGACAATGGGGGGAATCGATTTGTCATCGTCGCGCGCTGCGAGTGCGATTTTTGGCGACAGAATTCATACTCCTTACAGACCAACAGTTTACGCGCCGGAAAGGCGACCCGCTGGGCATTGCGTCGCGACAGAATGGGGGCTTCGCCCGGCCGAGGTCGGGGCGCGGTATGCCGTAAGGGAAGAAGCTAGCCGAAGCGGCGGCACAATTTCTACAAGAAAATCCCGCGGACTAGCGGATGGGCCCCGCCGCGCTGGCGCCGCGGCTGGAGGCGACCGGTCGAAATGGCCCCACGCAGCAAGCCGCCGCCGGCGCCAGCGCAAAGTCCGCCGCGTTAATCGACCGGCGCGGGCCAGAGAAACTGGCCCGCGTCGAGAAAGGCCACGACCTGCCGTACCGAGTGTTCGCTCTTCCGCTGGAGGGCTTCGGCGGAATTGAAGGCATTGTGGGGCGTGCAGATGCAGTCGTCGCGGCTGGCGAGTGCGAGCGTTGCCAGCACCTCGGGATCGGCGCTGGGACGGCCGGTGCGGAGCGCGACGGCAAGCTGCGACTCCTGGTTGAAGACGTCGAGGCCGACGCCGCCGAGGCGACCGGCTTCGAGGGCTTCGACCAAGGCCGCCGAGGGGCTTAGTTCGCCGCGGGAGATATTCACGAAGATGCAGCCGGGCTTCGCCAGACGCCATCTTGCGCCGTCGAAGTAGCCGTCGTTCGAGTCGTTGAGGTCCATCGCGCACACCAGCACGTCGGCCTGCGAGAGCGCGGCGTCGATCGATACATACTGGACGGCGACATGGCGGGGGTCGCGGTCGACGCCGAGGACGTGCATCCCCAGCGCCTCGCCAAGCTTGTAGACCTCGCGGCCGATGTTCCCTACGCCGACCACGGCCAGCACGCGGCCCTGGCACTCGGCCCCGGTGAGGCCGTCGCGATGGAACTGGTGGAACTGGCGGATTTGCCGCGGCAGGCGCCGCAGCAGGGCCATCCAGAGGAGCATCGCCTGCTCGGCGACGGCCCGGTGACAATAGAGCGGCAGATAGCCCAAGGCGAGCCCCCCTTCGGCGGCGCGGGCATAGGCGGCCAGGTGATCGTAACCGGTGCTGCGCGAGAGGATCGCAGCAAGCTCGGGCGCCCAGGCAAGCGGGAGCTGCGACTGGGTGCGGACAGAGATCAGCCGCGCCGGCGGGTCGTCGTGGCCCGCTTCCTGGATCGTGGCGGCCGTGTAGCCGGCGTCGATCCGGGGAGGCAACAACCGCCGCAGTGCGGCGGCTTCCTCTTCGAACGCCTCGTAGAAATAGACATCGTACATTTCGAAGAGTTTACAGGAATCTTAGGGTGCAGGTAGGGCGAGAAGGGTCTCTCGCAGAGACGCCGAGACGCGGAAGGGGGAAGGCGGGAGGAACGCAGTTAGTTAAACGCCGCCTTAGGCACGCTAATAGGCGCTAATCGGCACTGTTTAACTAATTGGGGCGGGGCTGGTTCCGCCTTCTTTGCCCGCGAATGGACGCGAATGAGCGGAGGAATTCACATCGATATACACGCCCGATGGCGTTCCCGCCTGGAACGGGTGATCCGGGAGGTCCTCTTGTTGTTTCGCGTGTTTTCGCGTGATTCGCAGGTCTTTGCTTCACTGCGAGGAGAGATGGGCAGCCGGTGAGCGCGGGGGCTACTTTATGTCTAGCGCTAGTGAGGCTGCGCTGGCGCCGGGTTCGCCCCCCTCCCTAGCCACAAGGGGGAGGGGACCGGAGGGAACTACAAGGGCGGGCGCCTCTTGCAGGCTCCTCCGGCGGCTCTGCGGCTCGGCGGCTCTGCGAGACATCGCATCGTAAGACGCCTCGATCGTTAGAGGTCGAAGTTGAAGGTGCGGCCGAGGTAGCGGTAGAGGCGTTCGGCCAGGGTGCGGGGGCGGGTTTCGATGCGGGCCCGGCCGATGAGGCCGTTGCGCAACAGGCCTTGCGGGTTGTTCAAGCGGGCCACGGCCTGATAGGACGTATTGAGAGGGCGGGTCGAGCCGTCGGGATTGGGCTGGGCGGCAAGGGGGCCGCCGTTGGTGCTTGCCAGCCGGGCAGGCGCCGTGGCCAGCGGCTCGGTAGCGCGGTTGGTGATTTCGCTGATGAAGACGTGGTAGGCCGATTCTTCGAACATCAGCCGCACGGGTTGTCCTTCCTGCACGAGGTCGACGTCGTCTTGATCGATTACCAGGACGGCGTCCCACTGGTTGGGGTCGCCGATCTGGCAGAGGAGGTTCTGGGGCCCTTCGGGCGAAAAGGTGGCGCCGAGGTTTTCGGGATCGAGCGGCGTGCCGGTCCAGGTCTTCAGTTCGATCGGGTCGCCGGTGGATCGATCGGGGGTCCGCGGCGGCGGGATGACCGTGCCGTCGCGGGGGGCGACGATCTGCAGCCGCTCGAGATCGCGCTGTTGCTTGGCAAGCTGCTGGCGAGCGCTGTCCAAGCGCTCTTGCACAGAGCTCAACTGGCTGCCGGCCTGCAGGGGGCGATCGGCGGCCAGGTGGAGGGTTTTGAGCGACTCGACCTGGGCTTCGAACGAGGCGACTTCGCCCTGGAGCCGGGCGACTTCCATTTCCAGATCGAGATTCTCGAGCTGGGCGATGAGGTCGCCCTTGTTGACCTGGTCGCCGGCCTTGGCGCCGAGTTCGACGAGCTGACCTTTTACTTCGACGTAGACGCTGGCCGCGGCGTGGGGCTGCAGCTCGAAGGGGGCCCAGACCCGCGACGGCAAGGGAATCATGAGCAGCGCCGCCACGAGCGCGCCGGCCGCCGCCAGCGTCGCGTAGAGCCGCCATCGCTTCACTTTGCTCCACCTTCCCGGAACGCGAAAGAATTTCCAGACGGCCATCGCCGGCATGAAGAACATGCCCCAAATCGAGGCCAGGGCGATCATCTGGCCGATGACCTTCAGCCCGTACGGTTCGAACACCTTGTTGAGGAAGTAGAGAATCGAGAACAGCACTAACCAGCGATACAGAAAGGAGGCCACCGTGTACAGCGCAAAGAGCATTTGATGCCGCTTGGGCAGAAACGGGTCTTCCTGCTCCTCGAGGCCGAGGCACCACTTGCTGAGCTTGCGGTGCAGGATGGAATTGGCCTTCTGCCGCAAGTTGGGGATTTCCAGGATGTCGCTGAGGATATAGTAGCCGTCGTACCGCAGCAGGGGATTGGCGTTGAACATGATGGTGCTCACGGAGCTGACGAACATCACGTTCAAGCAGAAGTAATTGAGGGGCCCCGGTTCGCTGAACCACCAGATGAAGGTGCAGATCGAGGCCAGCACGACCTCGACGTACATCCCGGCGGCGCCGATGGCGGCCCGATGCCAGCGGCTGGGGAGCATCCACGAATCGGAGACGTTGCAGTACAAACACGGCGTGAGGACCAGGAACATCACGCCCATTTCATGGCATTCGCCGCCAAAATGCTTGCACGACATGCCGTGACCGAACTCGTGCAGGATCTTCGTCGCGCCTAGCGTAACGGCCAGCGCCATCCAGTTCTGGGCGGCGAAGAACGAGTGGAACGACGGCAGGCGGGCCTGGAACACGTCGAACTGGACGACGACCAGGGTGAGCGCCGCGGAGGCCAGCAGCAGGGCCCCGGCGGTCGCCGCGGGGGTGAAGAACCAGCGGACGTACGGATAGAGGAGGTTGAGGATCCGCTCCGGGTCGATGCCGCGGAAACGAAAGGCCAGGATATTGGCCAGGCCGGAGAGGAGCTCCTTGCGTTTGCGTTCGTCGCGGCGCTCTTTGAGGGCCCAGCCCTGACCGGGCGCGTCGGAGAGGACCAGCCCGCTGCGGTGGAGCATGCCGATGAAGTTCTGCAACTCCTCGACGCGGATGGTCTGGGGCGGAAACTCGGCCTCGAACCGTTCGGCGATATCGTCGAGGCTCGACTGGCCGTCGAGCATCTGCAGAATCGCGAATTCTTCCTCCTCAAAGCGGAAGTACTGCAGCGCCAGCGGGTCCTTAACAACCCAATAGACGCGACCCTGGTAGCGATGGCGGCGGGCCTTCAGATCGGGGCGGGCGCGAATCGTCAGCTTGCGCGACGAGCTGGAAACGATGCTGTCGGCAAGCGTGGGCATAGGGGAAAAGGAAGCTGTGCGCTGGCGGGAGTGCTACTTGCAGGCGACGGGGTCGGGATGCTTTTGCGACTGGCGAGCGGACTACGGGGTCGGGATGCTTTTGCGACTGGCGGCCCCCCCATTGCTATGGAACTCGCTAGTCGCAAAAGAATCCCGACCCCTTGGCGTTTTAGGGGCGGGCGGCGCTTTTGGCCGGCTCGTCGACGGGGGGTTGGCTGACGTGGATCGTCATGTCGGCGCGGAGGCCCGGCCGGATCAGCCAGAAATCGCCGCTGCGCTGGTTTTCAATCTCGGCCCGTACGACGTAATACCCTGTGTTCGGCTCGACGGTCTGCCCCACGTAGACCACCTTGCCGCGGGCGGTGGCCTCGCGATCGCGGGCCAGGCGGACACGCACCGTAACGGCTCGGCCGGCGAGCTCGATGGGATCGTACTGGCTGGCGGTGGCCATGCACTCGACGCGCAGGACGTCGAATTTCACCAGCCGCAGAATCGGGTCGCCGGGCTTGACCCATTGGCCCTCTTTTTGGGCCAGGTCCTGGACGACGCCGGCAAACGGGGCGCGGAGGGTGCGGCGGTCGAGGGCGATCTGGGCCGCCTTCAGCTCCGCCTTTTTGACCTCGGCTTCTTTGGCGGCGATCGTCCGATCCTTCTGCGCCTTTTCGGTCTGGAGTTGGGCCCGGCGGTAGGCGAGCTTCTTCTGGCGAATCTCGATATCGGGAACGGCGTTGGGGGTTCGTTGGTTGGCCAATTGGTCTTTTTGCAGGTCTACCAGGGCATGCTCGGCCGACGCCTTGGCGAAGACCTCCTCCACCTTGTCTTCGGCTCGGGCCAAGGCGGCTTGATAGGTGTAGTCGGCGACCTCGACTGCCGCTTGGG
>JADLBW010000104.1 GCA_020847515.1 Pirellulales bacterium
GACCGATCCCGACCAGGCCGTCGATTTCGTCGAGCGGACCCATGTCGACGCCCTGGCCATCGCCATGGGCACCAGCCACGGCGCCTACAAATTCACCAAACAACCTACCGGCGAGGTCCTCGCTATGGACCGCATCGAGGCGATCCACAAGCGCCTGCCGAATTGCCACCTCGTGATGCACGGCTCCAGCAGCGTGCCGCAGGAGCTGCAGGACGTCATCAACAAGTACGGCGGCCAGCTCAAGCAGACCTGGGGCGTGCCGGTCGAAGAGATCCAGCGCGGCATCAAGCACGGGGTCCGCAAAATCAACGTCGACACCGACAACCGTCTGGCCATCACCGGCGCCATCCGCAAGGTCTTCGCCGAGTCCCCCGAAAAGTTCGATCCCCGCGACTACCTCAAGCCTGCCCGCGAGGCGATGAAGAAGGTCTGCATCGACCGCATGGTCGCCTTCGGCCAGGCCGGCCAGGCGCCCAAGATCAAGCCCCAGTCGCTCGATCAGTTCGCCAGCTACTACAAGTAGGTTGGCACAGCCGACGGCTGCACAACTAAATGACCGAATAGCCCAGGGCCCGTCACGCCAAGTAGGCGCGGCCCGGGCTTTTTTGTGCTGCAAGGCCGTGGTTTCTCGTTCATTAGAAGAACGGATTATAATGGTCGTATGAGCACGATAACGCGTTTGATCTCAGCGGAAGAGCTGCTTCACATGCCGGAAGATGAAGGCCGGTGGTGTGAGCTTGTTAATGGCGAGCTTGTGCCCATGTCGCCACCCGGTGCAATGCACGGTTTGGTGTGCCAGACAGTCTCAGGCCTGCTCTTGGATTACGTATCGAGCCGCATGCTTGGCCGAATCTTTGCCGCGGAGACTGGGTTTGTCGTATCGCGTAATCCAGATACGGTCATGGCCCCCGACGGCGCTTTCGTTCGCGAATCACGGATCAAAGCACTCGGAGTGCCTCGCACTTACTTCCCAGAGGCCCCCGCTTTGGCGTTTGAAGTCGTCTCTCCGGGTGACACCGTGAGCGAAGTCGCCCTAAAGATGCGGCGCTGGCTCGCCGCCGGCGTCGAATTGGCCTGGGTGATCGATCCCGAAGCCCGCACGGTCACGGTTTACAAATCTCCCCACGACATCGCGGTGCTAACCGAGCAGGACGCGCTCACCGGCGGCGAGGTTGTGCCCGGTTTCGAGTGCCGGGTCGCCGATCTGTTCGCCGGCTTAGCATAACGGGCTATGCACAGTACATGCCCCAGAGCGCTTCATGATCCGCCGCGACGTTCGCTTCTTAGACGGTTCAACAGGCTGGGCGCTCATCTCGCAAATCGAGCACGCCCGCATTAGCGCTCAACTCGCCGACCTGTGCACCGGACGCTTCTTCGCGCCGGAGCTGGCCAGCGTGCGGCCGCACGTGCTCGCCGCCATTCGCTGCCACGACGACGGCTGGGCCCCGTGGGAAGCGTCCCCGCGGCTGCACCTCGATTCGCGGAAGCCCGTGTCGTTCATGGAGCTCCATTCCGACGAAGCCCTTGCCGTCTGGTCGCGTTCGATCGCGCAGGCGGAACCGCACGGACCCTTGGCGGCGTGGATGGTCGCCGGGCATTTTTGCCGCTTGCTCGACATCCACTCGCCCCCCGGCGAGCGCAGCGGGCCGGCGGTCGCCTGGTACGACCAGATGCAGCACCAGCGCGAGACCTGGCTCCGTCGGTGGCGGGCCCTCGACGACTCGCTCCATACCGCCGAGCTTGCCGCCGAGGCCCTCCAGTGGCTTTGGACCTTCGACGAGGCAAGCCTTTGGTTCTGCTGCGCGTGCCCCAGTCTGGGTGAATCGCTGGCCGTGGGCCACAAGCGTTTCACGGCCGGCAAAGCCACGCCGCTGGAAATGCAGTTGTACTCGACCGGCTCCCCAGGCGATCCGCGGCGTAAGCGCAGCGGTCTCGCCGCCGCCGCGCCGTGGCGGTTCGCCGCGGAGGTTATCGAGGTCGAAGCCGCGGTTCGCGTCGTCCCTGCCGTCGGCTATGATGACGCCGCGACGCTGCTCGCCGCCGGCCGCCAGCGCACCTTGCGCTGGCAATTCGCCCGCCCAACCTCGAGCCCGCCGTAAGCCCGAAGGGCCCCCGCTTGGAACATCTCCACGCTCACGAGCTCACGGCGATGCTGCTGGCGCTGGCGGTGCTGAGCGGCGCGGCGCGGCTCCTGGGCGAAGTGGCCCAGCGGTTCCGACAGCCGGCCGTGCTGGGCGAGCTGTTGGCCGGCGTGCTGCTGGGCCCTACCGTCTTCGGCGCCGTCGCCCCGCAGTGGCAGGCGTGGCTGTTCCCCGCCGCCGGCAATAACGCCGTCGTGCTCGACGCCATCAGCTCGCTGGCGATCGTACTGTTTCTCCTCGTGGCGGGTCTGGAGGTCGATCTGTCGGTCGCCTGGCGCCAGGGCCCCACGGCGCTCAAGGTCGGGCTGCTCGGCACAACGATTCCGTTTGGGTTCGGCCTCGCGGCGGCCTGGCTCATGCCGACGGCCCTCGGCCGCCAGGCGGACGCCGATCCGCAGATCTTCGCTCTGTTTCTCGCCACGGCGATGGCGATCTCCGCCCTGCCGGTCATCGCCAAGACGTTGATGGATCTGAACATCTACCGCACCGACCTGGGCATGGTCGTCGTCAGCGCGGCGATCTTCAACGACCTGATTGGCTGGACCGTCTTCGCCCTGATCCTCGGCATGATCGGCCGCCAAGGCGCGACGCTCGCCGTGGCGACGACCGTCGCCCTGACGTTGTTCTACGCCGCGGCGATGCTCACCGCCGGTCGCTCGATCGTCAACCGCGCGCTGCCGCTGCTGCAGGCCTACACGCAGTGGCCCTCCGGAGCGCTGGGGTTCATCGTGACGCTCGGCCTGTTGGGCGCCGCCGTCACCGAGCATATCGGCATCCACGCCATCTTCGGCTCGTTCCTGGTAGGCGTGGCGCTGGGCGAGTCGCGCCATCTTCAGGAGCGCACCCGCATGATGCTCGAAGATTTCGTATCAATCATCTTCGCCCCGGTGTTCTTCGCCAGCATCGGCCTGCGCGTGAACTTCGCCGCCCATTTCCAGGCGCCGCTGGTGCTGGCGGTGCTCGCCCTGGCCTGCGTCGGCAAGCTGATCGGCGCCTACTTCGGCGCCCGCTGGGGAGGCATGTCAACCCGCGACCGCTGGAGCGTCGCCTTCGCCATGAACGTTCGCGGCGCCATGGAGATCATCCTCGGCCTGCTGGCTCTCGAGGCCAGGCTCATCAGCGAAGAGCTGTTCGTCGCGCTGATCGTCATGGCCATTGTCACCTCCGCCGCGGGCGGGCCCCTCATTCGCTGGTCGATGCGCAAACGCCAGCGGCTGCGGCTCAGCTCGACCACCTCCCCGCGGCTCTTCAAGCGGGCCCTGGCGGCCTCGACGCGGTTTGAAGTCATCCACGAGCTGGCCGAACTGGCGGCCCGCTCCGCCGACATCGACCGCGCCCGCATCGAAGCCCTCGCATGGGAACGCGAAAAGATCGCCGCCACCGGCATCGGCAATGGCGTCGCCCTGCCCCACGCCCGCGTCGCAGGACTCGCTTCTCCCATCGTCGCGGCCGGCTTGTCCCACGTCGGGGTCGACTTCGACGCCCCCGACGGCCAGCCGGCTCATGTGATCTTCCTGCTCGTCACCCCCCTGGAAAACGCAACGGCGCAGCTCGATCTGTCGGCCAACATCGCCGAGCTGTTTCGGCGCCCGCACGCGACCGAGCACGTCTTGCGGTCGGCCAACTACATCGAGTTCCTCGCCGCCTTGAAAATGCTCGCCCCCAAAGGCTGCGAGGTCTGACCCCGCCGCCGGGGTCCGGATGCTTTTGCGACTAGCGACCCTCGCCTGCATGCAACGCCCCCAGTCGCAAAAGCATCCCGACCCGTGCGCCGCTCGCCACGCCCCCTGACATCCGCCCTCCCAGCCGCCACAATAGAGTTCCCGCCTCTCTCACTCCCGCCGCAGGAAAACCCGCCATGGAATACCGCTCGCTCGGCCGCTCCGGCCTGAAGGTCCCCGCCCTCAGCTTCGGCACCGGCACCTTCGGAGGCACGACCGAACTGTTCAAGGCCTGGGGTACGACCGACGTCGCCGAGGCCACCCGCCTCGTCGACGTCTGCCTGGAAGCGGGACTGAACATGTTCGATTCGGCCGACGTCTACTCCCGCGGCGCCGCCGAGGAGATCTTGGGCCAGGCGATTCGCGGCCGTCGCGACCAGGTCCTCATCTCCACCAAGGCGACGTTCCGCGCCGGCAGCGGCCCCAACGACGTCGGTTCCTCGCGACAACATCTCGTCAAGTCGGTCGAAGGCTCCCTCCGCCGCCTCGGCACGGACTACATCGATCTGTTCCAGCTCCACGGCTTCGACGCCGCCACGCCCGTCGAAGAGACCCTCCACACGCTCAATCGGCTCGTCGAAGCGGGCAAGATCCGCTACGTCGGCTGCTCGAACTATTCCGGCTGGCACCTCATGAAGTCCCTCGCCGCGAGCGACCGCTACGGCTGGCCGCGCTACGTCGCCCACCAGGCATACTACTCGCTCATCTCGCGCGACTACGAATGGGAACTGATGCCGCTGGCCCTCGATCAGGGCGTCGGCGCGGTGGTCTGGAGCCCCTTGGGCTGGGGGCGGCTCACGGGCAAGATCCGCCGCGGCCAGCCGCTGCCCGAAACCAGTCGCCTGCAGAGCAAACTCGCCGCCGACGTCGGCCCGCCCGTGCCGCTGGAGCGGGTGTACGACATCGTCGAGGCGATCGACGAAGTGGCGCAAGAAACCGGCAAGACCGTCCCGCAGATCGCCCTCAATTGGCTCCTGCAGCGCCCCAGCGTCTCGACCGTCATCGTCGGCGCCCGCAACGAAGAACAACTCCGCCAGAACCTCGGCGCCATTGGCTGGACTCTCGACCCCGAGCAAACAGCCCGGCTCGACGCCGCCAGCGCCACCACGCCGGCCTACCCCTACTGGCACCAACACGGCTTCAAAGAACGCAACCCGCCGGCCGTGTGAACCGCTCTCCAAACCGTCTCGCCCCGCCTTGCCGTTCGCGGCTACCAGGGCTTTCGACCGCAGCGATTCCGGCAATGGCCCTCGCCTGTTAAGCGACGCGGCGCCCGCCATCTTTACCGCAACGCGGTTTATCTACCGTAGCCCAGGGTAGGCCGCAGCAAGCGGCCTACCCTGGGTAACGACCCATCGAATCCCCTTACGCCAACGGCGTTATGCACGCCGCCGGCCCGTCGGGGTGCGTAACGCCTTCAGCGTAAACGGATCATCCTGGCGTGGAACGCCGGGTAGTTCGCCACGGCGAACAACCCGGGGCTACGGTACATAACGCCGCTGGCGTAACGCCATCGCGTTTCCGCTCGACCAACCGCCCCGAAGAAGCAACCTCAACCCCGCCGCGCCGCCTCGATCGCGGCCACGTCGATCTTCTTCATCGTCATCATCGCATCGAACGCTCGCTTGGCGGCCGCGGGATCAGGGTCGGCGATCGCCTGCGTCAGGGCGATCGGCGTAATCTGCCACGAGACGCCCCACTTGTCCGTACACCAGCCGCACTCGTTCTCTGCGCCGCCGCTGCCGACGATGGCGTTCCAGTAACGATCGGTTTCGGCCTGATCTGCGGTCGCTACCTGAAACGAGAAGGCCCAGTTGTGCTTGACCCCCGGTCCGCCGTTGAGCCCCAGACATGGAATGCCCATCACCGTGAACCAGACCGTCAACACGTCCCCCTTCTTCCCCGACGGAAAATCGCCCGGCGCCCGGTACACTTCGCCGACCGAGGAATCAGGAAACGTCTCGGCGTAAAACCGCGCCGCCGCTTCCGCGCCGCCGTCGTACCACAGGCAGATCGTGTTTTTCGCTGGCGTCGACATTTCACTGTTCCCAGGCAACGAACCGCCCAAGGCCGAATCAACCGGTGCGCTCGCGCGATTCGTATAGCCAAGATACCGTAAAAGTTCAGTCGCCCGCCGTCAAGCGAGCGGATGGAGCCCCAGTATACCGCCGCGAAAAGAGAAGGCCAAAGCGGCCGCCCACACACAGCGTCGCGGCCAACCCGTCTCTCCCGCAACGCGATTACCTACCGCACGCCCGGGTTAGGGCGCCCCATTTGCTCGCCCTTCAAGCTGGATCGAGCACTACGCCGCATTTCTTAAGGAGCCTTAACATGGCCGCAACACTCGAAGGCCGCCGCGTGGCCATCTTGGTGACCGACGGATTTGAACAAATCGAATTGACCGAGCCCCGCCGGGTGCTCGATGAAAACGGCGCCAAAACCGACCTGGTGTCCCCTAAAACAGGCGAGGTGCAGGGTTTCAACCACGACGAGCACGCCGACAAATTCAACGTCGACGCGCCGCTCGAGGAGGCGAGCGTCGACGACTACGACGCCCTGGTGCTGCCCGGCGGCGTGATGAACCCCGACGCCCTGCGGATCGACGAGCGGGCGGTCGCCTTCGTTCGCGGCTTCGTCGAGGCGGGAAAGCCCCTCGCCGCCATCTGCCACGGGCCCTGGACGCTCATCGAAGCGGGCGCCGTCGATGGCCGCCGCATGACCAGTTGGCCGTCGCTGAAGACAGACCTTCGCAATGCCGGCGCCGACTGGGTCGACCAGGAAGTCGTCGTCGACCACGGACTGATAACGAGCCGCTGGCCCGACGATCTGCCGGCCTTCACTCGCAAAATGGTCGAAGAATTCGCCGAAGGAAACCACGGCCCCGGGCTCACGCAAAACGCCCGCCAGCAGGCCAAGGGCTGAGGCCGAAGGGTCGTGGCCGAAGCTGCGGTTCACGCCTTACGTCACGATCGCCGCGCCAGCGCGGCGTCGAGCTTCGCCCGCGCCCTATGAACCGCGTGCCAGGATCAAGACGGCCGCCGCGGCCGCCATACCCAGCGCGCCCAGCGTTGGCTCGGCGACCGCGACGCCGATGGCGGCGACGCCGACGCTGCGCTGCAGGATGAGGAAGTCCCCGCCATCGCTGTCGCCGTCGCCGTCCGCGTCGCCCGCACTTCCCTCGCCCAGGGCCGACTGCCAGACCGCCAGATCTTCGCCGTCGACTATTCCGTCGCCGGTCAGGTCGCCCCCGTTCGCGCTCTCTTCAAACGCCCCGATATCCACCGCGCCGGCGGGCCGCGCAACGCCCGCGAAGTCGACTCCCGGGGCGTGTGTGCTGGCGCCACTGTTGATCGCCGGCGAGCCTGCTCGCAGGCGATAGTCGCCCGCGTTCCAATCGACAAACAGCTCGCCCGGCGCGGCCGCGAAGGAGTGTGCGTCCTGCCCGGTGCTGGCCCGCCACTGCCCCAGCGAGTAGATCGCGCCCGCGTCTCCCACGTTGAACCGCGGTATCACGGCGTTGTAGTCGCTCGTCAGCCCCGCGAGGCTATCGGATGAAACGTCGATCGCCCCGCGGTAGGCGTGCTGTGAAACGAGGATGTTATTGAGCACCGTATTGTTGACCGCGCCGTCCTGAATATTCAGGGCCCATCTACCGTCGGCCGCTTGATGGACGGTGTTGTTGACGACGACGTTGCCGCTCGAGGGTCCGCCGCCGTCGATGCGGTACAGCGAGATGCCGCTGGCGTGGTTGTCGTAGATCAGGTTGTTCTCGATTCGCGAGCCCTGCACACCGTCCATGTTGATGCCGCTCCCTCCGCCCGCGCCGTTGCCGTAAATGCGGTTGCCGCTGACCACCGCGCCCGAGATGATTCCGTCGCCCCCCAGGCTGGCGTCGCCGTTCATATGGATGCCGTTGGCCCGATTGCCCCACGACGCGTTGCCGCGGATCGTCGGCCGGTCGCCGCTGTTGGAGACGTAGATGCCGTGCTCGATCGCCGAGCCGCTGGTTTCGTTGTTCTCGATGAGCAGGTCGTCCACAAACCCCGTGAAGATCCCCCACCGGCCGTTGTCGTAGGCATGCACGTTACGAATGGTGACGAACTCGGCGAAGTCGTCCTCCGCCCCCACGGTGCGAATCCCGGCCCGCGGCATGCCGGTGACGGCAAAACCGTCGATGACGACGTGCGACGCGCCCTCCAGGTTAATGCCGTCCTGGTTACCGGCGCCCATGGTCGGCTCGTCGATAAGTACGCCCGGATCGGCCCGAAACTCGATCGGACTGCCCGGCGCGCCGCTCGTATCGAGATAGAAGCCCTGATAGCTGCCGGGCCGCACGACCACGCGGTCGCCCGGCCCCACCCGGTCGGCGGCGTATTGCAGCGTCGCCCATGGCGCCGCCGACGTGCCCGCATTGGCGTTACTGCCGCCCGGCGTCACGTAGAACACCTCGCCGTGCGCCAGGTGCACGATCAGGGCGCCCGCCGCCACAGCGGCGTACCAACAGACCTCCAGCCATCGACCTCGTCGCATGGCGGACCTCCTCCCTGCTGCCCCCGACGCCGCGCTGGCCTCGCGACGTGCGGCATAGTTCATTTTAAGAACGGGTCCAAACGCGGCGAGGAAAATGTCGTTCCCTAAGCTAGCGCACAGGCACGCTATCAAAGGCGCGCGACCCCCGGCCAAAGGCCGCGGCTGCATTCGATGAGTCCATGGCTCATTGACGGCCCACCGCTCGATAGGACTCGGTGCGCCCCTCCGGCCACTGCGACAGGCGGGCAGTGGCGCCCCTGGCGCATCGGCAGCCCATGTACCGAAAAATAGAGGGCGAGGCTAAGGCCGAGGGGCGGCGCCGCCCTAACATGCGACGTAAAGCCAGCAAGTACGTAGAAAACGCCCTCTCAAACACGAAGGGGCCGCGACGACTGCCCGTCGCGGCCCCTTCGCAGTTGCCAAAACGCCCATTACGCGCCGCCGTCAATCGGCAAAGATCCCCGTCCCGTACCAGATGCCGTTGCGCCCGCGGC
>JADLBW010000105.1 GCA_020847515.1 Pirellulales bacterium
ATTCGATAAACGCCTCAATTCCCCCGGCGGAGCCTCCCAACCCAACGATGGGAAACGGCAGCCGCGGCGGCGATTCATTGGCTATCGGCTGCGCCAGGCGGTCGGCGTCTTGCTGCTGTACCGGCCCGGCGTCCGAGTTGTCGGCCGCCGCGCCGCTTTCCCCCGCTGCGTCGGGGACTGCATTTTCGACGTCGGACATTTTCGGGTCCCCTCTTTACGGCTCTTCATCGCCCTTTCGATGGGAGCCGTCGCGGCAGGCGCCTGTGTTGGAACGAGAGCGGCCATCGATCTTACAAGGTCTTGCATCGATGTGCGAGCGAAGCAAGATCGCGCTCATGGCTTTTTAGGACCACTCTCCTATTCCCACCGCCCGCGCGCTCGAGGCGGCCGAGCCCATAAGCAGCCTAATACGTTTAATCCAGGTTGTACTCATGACGAAGGTTCGCGCCTGACGGAACACGGCCATGGTGCGGCTGGAGCGTCAGCACCTCTCGAATCAAGTTGGCGGCCCGCTGTTTATCTTCCGCATTATCGGTGAACCGCAATCTCAACCAGTGATTGCCCGCGGCATGCCATTTGTGTGCCATGCGGCGTTGCAGCTCTGCCTGTTCCTCCATCAGGCGGACGCTCGTCCAAAGCGCCTGTTCAAGCTCGACGTCCTGGAGGGCGTTGAGGGTGTCCGCGGTGAAGCCGTGACCTTCGTGGCAGCGATAGCGCAGTAGATTGCCGTCGCTGATTTCCCACAGCGAGCCGCCGCAGTCGGGGCATATGAAGGGCGACGACGGGGCCTCGTTGCCCGGTAACCGCAGCGCCGAAACGGCGCCCTCGGCGACGTCGGTTTGTTCGCCCTGCGGACCGCCGGCGTGGTGGCCGTTCGAACTGGCCAGCTCAATCAGCGCTGGGCCGATGGATTCAGCCGCCAGGACGCGATCGACGCCGACCCGCTCGATGGCGGCCAGCGGCATGCTTGGCTGTTGCGCATCCTCAGGCGCTTGCGCGACCGTCGCCCCCCCCTGCCGCTTGATGATTTGGGCGCCGTGGGCGCCGTCGTCCAACAGGCCCGATAAAACAACGCCGATCACTCGCGGGCCGTACGTGTACGCTGCCGAGCGAAACAGCGGGTCGATCGCCGGGCGAAAGTTATTCTCTTTGGGCCCGCGGATTACCCGCATCTCGCCCGGCTTGATGATCAGGTGGCGGTCAGTCGGCGCCACGTAGATTTTGCCTAACTCGATCGGCTCGCGATCCTCGGCGTAGCGGACCGGCAGCGGCGCCGATCGGGAAAGTATGTCCGCGATGAAAGACGGCGAGTTTTGCGCGCTATGGATCACAATGAATAGCGCCGCGGGAATCGTGGGCGGGATCCCGCGCAGAACGTCGCTGGCCGCTTCAATTCCCCCGGCCGAGCCGCCGACGACGATAATGTCTCTTCCTTCGGACATAACTTAGTCCTCGGTCAAAGCCAAAGCTTCACGCTGTGTCCATGACCCGCAGGGCGCTAGCCCCGCGGTCGGGGACGCAAGAACCGGGGACTAGTGCCCTGCGGCTGATCGGCGCCGCCCTGCTTCTTAGCTAGAGCCCTAGCCTTCCGCACGCCGCCCGCTCCTTGCCATGCAGTTACTATGCCGTTGAACGTATTAGTGGGGTAGGCGGGACGCGGCGATCGCCGGATAACGCTAGCCAGTAGGCGCCTGAACGCGACTGGGCCGCGCCGTCGGCCATGCCGGTACGGTAGTTCGTATTTTCGGCTGTCCGCAAGCGTCTACTTCTAGGGCCATTTGCCATTGCCGCCGCGGGCGGCGGCTGGAAGAATCTTCCCGCCTATCGGGGACTCAACCGCTGGAGGGAATCGCGATGCGCTACCGTCTTGGAGCGTCGTGGCAAGCAGGTCGCATGGCGGCGATAGCCGCCGTGTTCGCCGGGGCGACGGCGTGTTGCTCCCCCGCCGACGCGTCCTATCCATGGATCGAGTACTACGCTGGCCCGACGACGTCCTCTAGCACGCCCGCGACGGTGTGGACGCCGGAAATGTGGGGCTGGACGTCGCTCAGTGCCGTTGGAACGGGCGCCGTCGACGTCCTCGATTCGGGGCTGAACGCCTGGCGTATCACCGATACGCTTCCCTCCACTCCCAATCCGGCGTACGTAACACAGCTCAGTGCGCAGGCCGCCGTTGACGCCGCGGCCCATGGTTGGCGGTTTGCGACCACGGCGCGCTACGTCACCGATTATGGCACGAACGCTAATCTGGGCCTGTCGGCTTATGTCGGCGATCGGGCCTATCACCTGATGCTCGATCTTACGCCGTCGGGCGACCTGCAGGCGACGTTGTACGACGAGAGTTCGCGGACCTACCCGCTCACCAGCGGCGGCAGCGGCGCGGCGGCCTTCCATCGCTTCGAATTGCAGTACGAGCCGGCGACGGCAACCGTATTCTTCAAATACGACGGTCGAGTTCTCGACAATCAGTGGAACGGCGTTCCGCTGGCGCACGCCGCCACCTTCCAATGGGGCAACAGCAATCAGGCCGGCGCCAATCGCGGCGTGATGGAGTTCCAGGAGCTGACGCTGCACATCGGGCCGTTTATCGCCGGCGACTTCAACCACGACGGCGTCGCCGACGGTCGCGACTTACTCGTATGGCAATCCAGCGCCGGCGCCCCCTTTGATAAGCTGGCCGACGCCAATAACGACGGTCGCGTCGACGCCGCCGACCTGGCCCTCTGGAGGCAGAACTTTGGCCGTGTCGACCCGCTGGCGTCCGCTGCGGGTGGCGCAGCCGCGGCGCCGGAGCCGCGCTCGCTCGCTACGCTGCTCATGGCAGCCGTAGCGATAACCCTGAGAATCGGCCTGCCCCGCCGAATGCCGCATCCGGCGGTCTGACAGCCACCGTCGCGCTGCATGCCCCTCTCGCAGGTTCAGCCTAGCGCGGCGCCCGCAGCTCGCCTATGTGCGTGCGAATTTTTCGCTCAGCTTCTTCCAGGCGTCGTTGCAGCTTCATATTCGCCGCTACGGTCTTAATGGCGGCTTCCTTGATTGGCTGCTGCTGCTCGCTGCGCGACTGGCAGATCGGCGTCAGCTCGCGCGAAGCGGCGCCCACGACAGCGGCATGCGCCTGCACATCGCCAGCCATCCCTTCGGCGAGCCAGCAGAGTCCCTGGCGGGCGCCCTCGACCGGCGACGCAGTCGGCCCCACAGGGCGAGGCGCGGCAACCGGTCGCCGTGCACGGCGGGCCCATGTCAACGCCGCCGCCACGCCAATGCTAAAGGCGCCTACATGGAGCACGCACCTGATAACGACAAATGCGATCAGCGATAGGGCGACAGTAGACAAAGCGTAGGCGCCTCTGGGGATCGGTCGAACTGCCGCCTGCACAAACTGCGGAAACGCCGGGCAGGCCCCGCCTCCCGCCCCGCAATGCGGTTCAGGTGCACGGCCGCCCGCCCGGCAAACGTAGTTCGTCGTCGCCGCGTGTCAACGCCTTCCCTCGCCTGCAGCGACAGGCGGCGACTATGGGGATCGAATTTGCGTTTGATAACGGTCATGCGGCCGCTACCGGCGGCTCATTCTGAGAATAGCGCTGCAACTTTGCACGGCGGCGCCTGCTCTCGCACGGCAGCGGGCGGAGGCTCGGCAGGCGTTTTGCCGAGCTAGACGCATTTCGATTCGGTCGCTGCACTACCGGCATGGCAAGTGCCCTACGTGGCGTGGCAGAGAAAGGGAATTCGGCAGCGCCTCTCTCGGCGGTCCATCGAGAGGGGCCCGAAGAATCGCCAGCGACGCGCCCGCGTGGCGCTGGTCCCTGGCGCCGATGCGGATGGGACACCGGCCTAGACGCCCAGGCATCCTGCGGCTCCCAAGATGGGGCGCGAACATCGGCGCCAGCGACCAGCGTCATGCAAGCTCGACGCAGCGCAGGCCATACTCGCTCAGCCCCTGCTTTAACGTTCTTCCGCGGCCGCACGCCTGATGCCGCACCTGTGCGGCTCGTCGACCGCGTCGATGCCGCGAGGTCCGTTGAGCACGGCCGGTCGCCCCGTTTAGCGCGAGGCGCGGGCCCATATTCGCGGTGCGCCGCAATCGATAGAATCTACCGGTAAGCTCCTGATCGAGTGCAGCTTTCGCCTTGATAGCCAGCCTCGCGGCGGCGGCTCTTGGGTCTTATGTCCGAACCGGCGACTTCATCGGGCTTGCGCGGCGTCACGGCGGGGGCCACCGCGCTGTCGTATGTTGTGCCCAGCGGCGAATATCTCCGCTATCGCGGCTACGACATTGAAGATCTGTGCGAGCACGCCATCTTCGAAGAGGTCGCCTTTCTGCTGCTCCATGGGCGTTTGCCCAACCGTCAGGATTTGCATGATTATCAGGCGAAGCTCCGCGCGCTGCGGGCGTTGCCCGCGCCCTTGCAGGATGTGCTCGAACGAATTCCCGCTCGCGCGCATCCCATGGACGTGCTGCGCACGGCATGTTCGATGCTAGGAGCCTTGGAGCCAGAAGGCGATCCGTCCCGCCAGATAGAAGCGGCAGACCGGCTGGTTGCCGCACTGCCGTCAGCGCTCGGTTATTGGTTTCAGTTTACGCGCGACGGCAAGCGGGTCGACCCGGTCGACTCCGATCCGACTATCGCCACCCAGCTACTCCGACTATTAACGCCGCCATCCCCCTCGGACGAGCAGCGTCGATTTATGGAGGTCGCGCTCATCCTGTATGCAGAGCATGAATTCAACGCCTCGTCTTTCACGGCCCGGGTCATCGCCGGCACGCTGGCGGACTACCATTCGGCCATCACCGGGGCGCTGGGGGCCTTGCGCGGACCATTGCACGGCGGCGCCAACCAGGCCGCGATGGAACTCATCGCCCCCTTTCAGACGCCGGATGAGGCCCGCGAAGGCGTGCGTCGGATGCTCGCGCGTAAAGAACGAGTGATGGGCTTTGGTCACGCGGTATATCGTCGCCGCGATCCGCGTAACGATGTTTTCAAGGCCTGGGCCCGCCGGCTGTCTCTCATCGCCGAGGACGGCTACCTATATGCCGTTTCTGAAGCCATTGAAGAGGTGATGCGTGCAGAAAAGGGCTTGTTCCCCAACGCCGACTTCTATGGCGCCAGCGCACTGCATTTCGCGGGGCTTGAAACGAACCTGTTCACGCCGATTTTTGCACTCGCGCGGCTCTGCGGGTGGTCCGCCCACGTCGCTGAGCAACGAGCGAATAACCGGCTCATTCGCCCAGGGGCCGAATACGTCGGACCCGGGCGCCTTCAGTACGTACCCCTCGACCGTCGCTGAGGGCCGCCGCGATTGACACTCCGGCGCCATGCTCTGACAATGGCGGAACTGGTATAACTTACGCTCCGACAAATGCTTGCGTCCCGATGCCGCAATCCTGATAGAGCCCGCCATGTCGAACCCGCTTGCCGCCGCCGATCCTGAAGTTTGGGCCGCCGTCGCTGACGAAATGGAACGTCAGCAGGACGGCCTGGAAATGATCGCCAGCGAGAACTACACCAGCGTCGCGGTCATGCAGGCCGCCGGCAGCGTGCTCACCAACAAATACGCCGAAGGCTATCCGGTCAAACGCTATTACGGCGGCTGCGAATACGTCGACGTCATTGAAACGCTGGCCATTGACCGGGCCAAGCAGCTTTTCGGCGCCCAATTCGCCAACGTGCAGCCCCATAGCGGCTCGCAGGCGAATATGGCCGTCTACCTTGCCGCGCTCGAGCCGGGAGACACGGTGCTGGGCCTCGATTTGGCCCACGGCGGCCATCTCACGCACGGCATGCGGCTGAACGTCTCGGGCATGCTCTACCACTTCGTCAGCTACGGCGTGCGTCAGAAGGATCACCGGCTTGACTTCGACCAGATCGCCCGCCTCGCACGAGAGCATAAGCCTAAGCTGATCGTCGCCGGGGCAAGCGCTTATCCTCGCGAAATCCCCCACAGCAAGTTCGCCGAAATCGCCCGTGAAGTCGGCGCCAGGCTCATGGTCGATATGGCCCACTACGCCGGCCTGGTGGCCGCCGGGCTGCACGACAACCCCGTGCCCGTCGCCGACTTTGTAACATCCACGACCCACAAAACGCTTCGCGGCCCGCGCGCCGGACTGTGTTTATGCCGCGAAGAGTATGGCAAGACGCTCAACAGCCGCGTCTTCCCCGGCATTCAGGGGGGACCGCTGATGCATATCATCGCCGGCAAGGCCGTCTGCTTCGGCGAAGCGTTGAAGCCGCAGTTCAAGCTCTATGCCCAGCAGGTGATCGACAACGCCCAGACCCTCGCCAGCGTCCTGGCCGCCGGCGGCCTAAGCCTGGTGAGCGGCGGCACCGATAATCATCTCATGCTTGTCGACGTGACGCCGCTGGGCATCGGCGGCAAGCAGGCCGAGGCGGCCCTGGGAGCCTGCGGCATCACGGTCAATAAGAATATGATTCCGTTCGATTCCCGCAAACCGATGGATCCCTCGGGCATTCGCGTCGGCACCCCGGCGCTGACGACCCGCGGCATGGGCGTCGACGCCATGCGCACGATCGGCGGCTGGATGCTTGAGGCGCTTAAAGCGGCCGATGACCCGTCGATCCATAACCGCATTCGCGGTCAGGTTCGCGAACTCTGCGTCGACTACCCCGTGCCCGCCGCCTCCCTCCAGGGTGCGGCCGCATGACGCTTAACGGCCGTAGCGAGTTCACTGACGTCCGACTACGCAATATATTGACTACATCTCCCGCCGACGGCGACGCCTGCTGATATGCCAACCAAACCGCGCGATCGCGTGCTCATTGCCGACGACAACGAAGCCAACGTCGAACTGCTCGAGGCGTATCTGGGCGATATGGATGTCGAGGTGGCCGTCGCGGTCGACGGCCTGGATACGCTCGAAAAGGCCGCTTCGTTCCAGCCGGACCTGATTCTGCTGGACGTGATGATGCCCAAACTCAGCGGCTTCGAGGTTTGTCAGAAGCTTAAAAGCAACCCGGCTACCAAGGGGGTCATGATCCTCATGGTCACGGCCCTGAACGAGCATGGCGACATGGAGCGGGCCGTCGACGCAGGCACCGACGACTTCTTGTCGAAGCCCGTTGATAAGACCTCGCTCGTCAAACGCGTTGAGAACATGCTCAAGCTGCGCAACGTAACCGACGAACTGGAACGATTGCGCCGCTACATCGAACAAATGGAGGCCGAGCGGTAGGCGCGGCCCGGCGGTCATCGCGCCGGAGGGACCGACGACTCCCGCGACTGCTCGCCGAGCTATATCGCCGGCTGCCTTGTTTGCCGTCCCCGGACCCTCCGGTTTCGGAGGGAAGGCGCTTTCCATGCCCCGCCCGCTGCTGGTTTTGATAGTCGCCGCCGCAACTGGCGCGATCTCGCACCGCGCGCGGGCAGTGGCGGAATCGACGGCGGCATCCGTCTCGCCCTCCGCCGGCCGCAATCATGCTGCCCTGGAGTTGATCCAGCAGCTCGGCGACGAACAGTTCGCCGTACGCCGTCGGGCCGAGGAACAACTGATTCGTCTGGGGCCTGAAGCCCTCGACGATCTCCGCCAGGCGGAGGAAAGCCCCGACCTGGAAATTGCCGAGCGAGCCAGGTACATCCTGTTGCGGATGCGCGTCGAATGGGTCCGCCCGACCGACTCTGCGGATGTTCGCCGAGCGCTCGCCCGGTACGGCGATTTGAGCAGCGACGAGCGCATCAAGCGCATTGCCCGGCTGGCTGAGCTGCCGGACGGATCCGCGCTGGCTGCGTTGTGCCGAATCGCCCGGCTCGACGCCTCGCCGATCGTGGCTCGTCGCGCGGCGCTGGCGGCCCTTAAGCAGCCGGCGCCCGGCAGCGATCGGCCAGCGCTGGCCGACGCCTGCCAACGCGAGCTCGGCCTGAGCGAGCGGCCAAGCGTAATCTGGCTGAAGTTGTGGCAGCGCGAAACGGCCGATCGCCGGGCCACGCTCCCCGACTGGGATTCCGCCCTGCAGGCCGAAGCGGCGCTGTTAAACGCCGACTCTCCGGACACCGCCGCGGACATCGTCTATCCCCTGATGAAGCGGCATCTCGAGACCTGCCGCGAGTTGGGGCTGGTTACCGAGACGGCGGCGATGCTGCTGCAAATTGTGGACCTCTGGACCGACGACGAAACGGCCCAGCGGCGCACGAACAATCTGGCGTGGGCCCTCAACTGGATTATTGACCGCAAATGCTGGAGCGTACTGGACGAAGTCGTGGCTCGGCGGGGCGCCGAATTACGGAGCGACCGGAAACTGCTGTACTATCTGGCCGCCGCGACGTCGCTGGCAGGCCGCGCCGATGAGGCTGCCCGCCTGGCGGAGAAGGCCTTTACTTTGAGCGCCGGCGACGCGGAAGAGCGCGTCGACGTCGCCACGGCCATCGTCAGCCTCGGCTTCATCGACTGGGCCGAGCGGGAGTTCCGCCGCGCGCTGCAGGACCTTCCTGTCGTCAGTTGGGATTCGCTACGGGCGCGCCGCGAGTGGGCCATGTGGCTGTACGACCGCCAGAAGTTCGACCAGGCCGCCAGCGTGCTCGACGAGTTCTTTCAAGCGTATAAAGAAGACCGCGCCGCCCAGCGGCGGCTCGATCAGCAGCTCGACGGCCGGGATTACGTCAACGCAATTGCCGCGCGGGCGGAGTTGTATCGCGCTTGCGCGCTGGAGGCGCAGCGGCAGTTCGATCGCCAGCGCGAAGCGCTTGATCGGGCCTGGCAGTTGTACGACGACGATCCGGACGTCCTCATCGCCATGTACCACAGCGAAGGCGCCGACGTGGCGTATCGAGCCCAAGTGAAGCAGCGGATCCAGGAGATGAGCGTCAAGCATCTGGCCCTCATCGAGCAATACCCCGACGAGCCGAGCTTCTTCAACCAATGGGCGTGGCTGGTCAGCAACACCGAAGGCGATTTCGCAAAGGCGGTCGAGTATTCGCAGCGGTCGTTGGAACTCTCGCCGGATGAGCCGAGTTATCTGGACACCCTGGGCCGGTGTTACTACGCCGCCGGCGACCTGAAAAATGCCGTCAAGACCCAGCGACGCGCCGTCGAACTCTCGCCCCACTATGGCGTGATGCAGCGGCAGTTGCAGCAGTTCGAACGCGAACTGGCGGCCAAACAAGACGGCAGCCAGTGAACGCCAGGCGAGCGGGCGCCTTTCGAACCGCTGGCGCGGCTCGGGCCGCGGGGAGTGCTGTTTCGACGCAGCGAGTCGGCCCCGACTTTTCCTTCGGACCTGGCCCCTCGGGGCAATTCAAGACAGGAGTCTCATCACCATGGCACTGCGGCAGTTTCTGCACGGCGACGTCTCGTTGACGGTTGAAGATTGCGGTTCGGGGCCGCCGATTCTGCTGATTCACGGGTTTCCGCTCGATCATACGATGTGGCAATCGCAGATCGAGGCGCTACGGTCCCAATTCCGAGTCGTGGCCCCCGACTTGCGCGGCTTTGGCGGTTCGCGCTTGGCGCCCGGCGACGAAGACTTGGGCCTCGGCATGGAGCACTACGCCGCCGATTTGACGGCTATGCTCCAGTGGCTTTCGATCGGCGAACCGATCGTCGCCGTCGGGTTCTCCATGGGCGGCTACGTCGCCATGCAGCTTGCCCTGCGGTGGCCGAAGTTGCTGCGCGGCTTGGCGCTGTGCGATACCCGGGCCGCGGCTGATGCCGAGGAATCGCGCGCGGCGCGCATCAAGATGGCCGACGCCGCCATGCAAGCCGGCAACTCGGGCCCGGCCTTGGCGATGATCCCCAAACTCCTGGCCGAACGCACCCGCCAGGAGCGCCCAGACCTGGCGGAACAAGTCGAGCGCATCATCGCACGGCAGCGCGCCGAAGGGGTTGCGGCCGCACAGCGCGGCATGGCGCGGCGCGAGGACGTCCGCGGACGGCTGGACCACATCGCGGCCCATTCTCTATGTATCGTCGGGCGCGAGGATGCCATCAGCCCCCCGGCCGAAATGCACGAAATGGCCGTGCTGCTCGCCAAACGCGGCGAAGACGACGTGCAACTGGTCGAGATCGAACACGCCGGCCACCTGTCGCCGATGGAGAACCCTGCCGCCGTGACGCAGGCGATCCAGGCATTCGCGACGGAATGTTATCGCCGGGCCTGACGCTACTTGCGGCAGGCGTCTCGCGGGCGAGTTGTCGCATCGCCTTGCCAGCAGCGAGAGGCCGGCCACTACGCCTTTCTACAAGCCGACCGACAGCCTTAGGCAAAGAAGCGGCGGTGCTCGCGCAGACTTATGCGCCGCCCACGCGATACCAGGACTGGATCTTCAGTACGGCGCAGTCGTCCGGAAAGGTGTGGAACGCCTGAACGCACAATACCTTGTCCCGGCAATCGATATTCACATAGCTCAGCGCCGCGGAACCGAAGCGCGCGCTCGGTTCAAATCGCTGAAGCATGCCGTGACGCGTCGCATGGAGCGACAGCTCGCGCTGATAGGCGGCGAACTTCTCCTCGTCGGCCGGCTCCAGCGAGAACTTCATTTCATAGCTGACGCCGGCGCGGATATCGACCCGATCGGTCCGTTCGCCCTTGAGCCGGTACGACATCAGGCGCCGCCGCTGCGGCAACGGGTGATTGGCCGCCGCGGCGACTTCCGTAAGAATCAGACCATGGTATTGCCAGCACACCAGGTGGCCCGCGCTGGTGATTTGCACTGTAGCCTTGTAAGACCCGCGCTCCACCGTGCGAGATTGATAGGTTTCAAAGAGTTCTGGATGTAGCGAGCGGCCGTAGAGCTGGTAGACGAGCTCGGCAACTTTGGGTCGTACGGAAATCACGGGATGGGTTCTTTATAAAATCGGCAGCCGCTGGGCGGCGCCCGGGGTATTCAGCGTCGTTAAGAGATCG
Source organism: Pirellulales bacterium (assembly GCA_020847515.1). GTDB lineage: Bacteria > Planctomycetota > Planctomycetia > Pirellulales > Lacipirellulaceae > Lacipirellula. Next base: position 10,854 of record JADLBW010000105.1, read on the forward strand.
ATCGGGCCCGGCGATCCGGCCCGCACGAACTTCAGCCGACCGTGGCTGTGCGTCTTACCGCGGAGGAGCAACCGAGTAACAATCCCAGTCGCCGCCCGCGTCGTCGATTCCGATTATACTTCGGGTCGTTATGCGGAACAAACGAAGTTTCGCGCTGCGAATGTTCGCCGCGCATTTCCCGCTTGACTTTTCCGTACGAGCTAGAGCGCGCCGCCAAAAGGCGCTGCTAGCAAGCGCGCCGTGGATAGCGTCCCTCGACAAGTCTACGAACTGCTCTTGGCACGGCTGGGGCCGCAGGACTGGTGGCCCGGCGAGTCGCCGTTCGAAATCATGGTCGGCGCCGTGCTGGTGCAGAACACGTCGTGGCAGAACGTCGTCCGCGCGATTGACAACCTCAGCGCCGCCGGCGTGCTCGATCCGCACGCCGTGCGCGCCCTGCCCATCGCCGAGCTTGAGGAGTTGATTCGACCGGCGGGTTATTACCGCATAAAGGCGAAGCGGGTGCGGAATCTCGTTGAGTACCTCGTCGACCGGTACGACGGGTCGCTTCTTGCCATGGGCAAGATTGACGCGTCGCAGCTTCGCGAAGAGCTGCTCGCGGTGCACGGCGTCGGCCCGGAGACGGCCGACGCCATACTACTGTACGCGCTGCAAAAGCCCGTCATGGTCGTCGACGCATATACGCACCGCATATGGTCCCGCCACGGGTGGATTGACTACGATAGCGACTACCACCGGCTGCAGGAACTGATCGCCGAGGGCCTGCCCGACGAGACGCCGATTCTCAATGAAATGCACGCCCTGTTGGTGCACGTCGGCCGCCATTGGTGCAAATCGGTCCCGAAATGCGACCAGTGCCCGCTCGCAGAGCTGCTGCCTCCCGGCGGCATCGTCGAGGCGATCTAGCGGTCCCCGGGCCCGTGGAGGGGGCGGCTCGCCGTCCGGTTCCCCGTTCGCCCGCGCGCCGTCAGCCGCTTGCCAAGCGCTGAAACGCCTTCGGCAGGAACGTCAGCAGGTCGCCGGCGATCAGCGAAACCTGGCCCAATTCGTCGGCGGCCAGGTCGCCCGCCAGCCCATGCACCCGCGCGCCGAGCCGGGCCGCATCCCAGGGCTCTAAGCCCTGCGCCAATAGTCCGGCGATAATTCCGGTCAGGCAGTCGCCGGTTCCGCCGGTGGCCATGCCGGGATTGCCCGTCTGATTGACGGCGAAGCGCCGCCCGTCGGCAATGATCGATTGATGTCCCTTCAGCACGATCACCGTCCGGCCCAATTCATCGCGCTGGGACAGCGCTGCCGCGCTGCGGCCTCTCTGCACCGACGACTCCCCCGCTGCCGTTCCCGCCAGGCGGGCGTACTCCCCTGGATGGGGCGTCAGCACCCGCGGCGCCGGCGGATTGTTGAGCGCTTGAGGATTTCGCTCTAGCGCCGCAGCTAGCGCGTTGAGCCCGTCGGCGTCGACGACCATCGGTCGCGGCGCCTGGCGGTAAAGTTGGGCTACCAGTTCAGTCACGCCGTCGGATCGCCCCAGTCCCGGCCCGATCGCCCAGACGTCAAACCGTTCGAGCGCTTCGGCCAGCTCTACGCTGCACGCAAAGTCGGCCATGCCGTAGTCGTCTTCCACGAGCGGCAGCGTCATGTAACCAGGCGAAAACGAAGCGACCGTGGGCTGCACAGACGCGGGCGACGCCACGGTCACCAGTCCGGCGCCGCTACGCAGCGCCGCCATCCCGGCCAGGGCCGCGGCGCCAGCCATGCCGCGCGACCCGCCGACGACCAGTACGCGCCCGTAGTCGCCTTTGTGGCTCGAAGGCGCCCGCGGCGGCAGCCGTGGCAGCGGTTCGTCGCTGGCGTCGACGGGCTCGGTCATGGCATCAAGAGTTCCACTGGTCCCCAGCGGCGCGCGATTCAGCCGGCGGGTCTCGCCCGGTGGTCGCGAGCAGCAGCCGTTAGACTTCTAGTCCGTTTCGTGTTCGCTCCGCCGCGCCGCCCGCGTCGCCACCAGGCCAGCCAGATAGCCAGCCTTGAACCCGGCGTCGATGTTCACGACCGCCACGTTCGCCGCGCAGCTATTGAGCATGGACAACAGGGCCGAGGCTCCGCCAAAGTTGGCGCCGTATCCGACGCTGGTCGGCACGCCGAAGACCGGGCAATCGACGTAACCGCCCACGACGCTCGGCAATGCGCCTTCCATGCCGGCGGCGACGACGATCGCGTCGGCGCCGGCTCGCTCCGCCAGTCGGGCCGGTAATCGATGCGGTCCGGCCACCCCCACGTCCTGCACCAGCGTCGCCGCGACGCCCATCCAGTCGAGCGTCTCGCGGGCTTCTTCCGCCACGGGCAGATCGCTCGTGCCGGCAGTGATAACCGCGACGCGTCCGCGGCGTTGCCGACCAGGGGCGCCGCTCTCGCCATCGGAGTCGATCCGAGCCGTACGCGCGATCTCGTTGTAGCGAATAGGCAGGTTCAGCTCCCGCAGTGCAGCGGCCTTCTCGGGGCCCACGCGCGTGATCAGCACCGGCTGACCTCGCGCGAGCAACTGCTGAGCGATCGCGGCAATGGTAGCGGGGGCCTTGCCTTCGCCGTAGATCACCTCAGGAAACCCGCAGCGGGCAGCCCGCCCGACGTCCACGGTCGCCGCCGCCGGCGCGGCAGCGGCAGCGGCGGCGAAGGCGGCGCCACGCGGGTCGGCGGAATCGAGCGCGAGCCGCTCTTCTAACCGTGAGTCTTCGGCGGTTGCCAGGTACTCCGGGCGCGTCAACCGCCGAAGAAATTCATCGGGGCTGCACTGCCCGGCAAGAAGCTGGCGGGCAAGTTGTTCCAATTCGTTGGGCGGCATGGTCTCAAGTGTACTGGCTCGCCGGGGCGGTGGACGACCCGTTCGCCTCAGAATTTAGCCCCAGCCGCGACGCTCCCTCGCCCACGGGGCGTGCTCATGCCGTCAAAGGACGCGTCCTCAAAGCCATTCGCCAACGCTTGCTGTCTCATGCCGCGACCGGCACGGCGACCAATTCTCCGTGAATGGCCCGCAGCAGTTCCCCGTCGATCAACGGTTGGCCGTTGGCAAAACCG
>JADLBW010000106.1 GCA_020847515.1 Pirellulales bacterium
CCTGGCTGTCATCCAGCAGCGGCTCATCGCCCCGTAGCGACTCCGGCGAACCGCACCCTCTGCGCGGGTGTCGAGTTTAGCAGCCCCGCGGGCCGGTTTCAGCCAAGGCGGTGTTTGATCCCACTGCGTTCACTGCCAGAGCCCGCTTTGCGAGCGAATGGTGCGTCTCGCCCGAGTGCCGTCGGCAGGTAGCGACTTTGCGGCCCGCCTAGTATATTCGTGACAATCGTCGCCCCCGACGGTCGCCCTCCCCGGCCTAACACCCCCGCCTCCCACCGCCCTGTGCGGCTCAGCCATGGTTCGCATTGCCGTCCTCGGAGCTACGGGCTACGCCGCCAGGGAGCTCATCCGACTGCTACTGGCCCACCCCCAGGCGCAAATCACCGCCCTCACGACCCGCTCGAACGATCAGCCGGCGCTTGGCGACGTGCATCCGACGCTTCGCGGCCGGCTTGACTTGAAAGTCGAAAATCTCGACGCCACGGCCATCTCCCAACGAGCGGATTGCGTCTTCAGTGCGCTGCCGCATGCGGCCAGCGCCGAAATCATCGTCGAACTGCTCGCGGCTGGCGCCCGCGTCGTCGACCTCAGCGCCGACTATCGCCTCAACGACCCCGCGGCGTACAAGAAGTGGTACGACCATGACCACCCCGACCCCTCTCGCCTCGCCGAGACGGTGTATGGGCTGCCCGAACTGTACCGCGAGCGGATACCGGGGTCGCAACTGGTCGCCAATCCCGGCTGCTATCCCACGTCGGCCATTCTGCCGCTGGCGCCCCTGTTGCGCGAGCGGGCTATCTTGCCGGCCGGCATTATCATCGATAGCAAAAGCGGCGTCAGCGGTGCCGGCCGCACGGCGAAGGCCCATTTGCACTTTCCCGAATGCAACGAAGCCGTATCGGCCTATGGGGTCGGCTCGCATCGTCATACTCCCGAAATCGACCAGGTGCTTAGCGACTTCGCCGACGTGCAGACGGCGGTCACCTTCACGCCGCATTTGATTCCAATGGACCGCGGCATCCTCAGCACGTCCTATGCGACGCTTTCGCAAGACTGCGACGCTGCCGCTCTGCTGGCGATTCTCCGGCGCCAATATGCGAACGAACCCTTCGTGCGGATCGTCGACGGCTTACCCAGCACCAAGGACGTCGTCGGAACCAATTATTGCGATATAACGGTGCGGGTCGTCCACGGCCGGGCCGTGGCGGTCAGCGTACTGGACAACCTCATAAAAGGCGCCGCCGGCGCCGCCGTGCAAAACTTCAACTTGATGTACGGCTTTGACGAAACAACGGCTTTGTAGCAGTCATCCCTCAACCATCGGCATTGTTCGCTGCACGTTCATCCGCTCTAACCGTCTCCTCCCACCCCCGCCCATGCTCTACGCCCCTGCTGCCCGCCCCTGCCCCCCTGCCCCTGCCCCCTAGCTGACAACCATGTCGGACCAACTTCCCCAGGGCTTTCAAGCCGCCGGCATCTATTCGGGCGTGAAGCGGAATCCGCAAAAGCTCGATCTGTCGCTGCTCGTCTCGGCGGCGCCATGCACGGCCGCCGGCGTCTTCACCAAGAACCTGGTGTTCGCGGCGCCGGTGAAGCTCTGCCGCGAGCGGACCCCGAGCCAGTCCGTCCGCGCCGTGGTCGTAAACTCAGGCAACGCCAACGCCTGCACCGGGACGCAAGGCGATCGCGACGCCGAAGCCATGGCCGCCAAGGTCGCCAGCGCCGTCGGCTGCCACCCGCGGGACGTGCTGGTGCTTTCCACCGGCGTCATCGGCGAATTGATGCCGATGCAAAAGATATTGCCTGGCATCGATCTAGCCGCCGCACGCTTGGACGCCAGTCCCGACGCCCTGCTCGCCGCCGCCCGCGGCATGATGACAACCGACACGCGTCCTAAGATCGCCTATCGATCCATTACGATCGACGGCCGCGCCATTACCCTCTGCGGCGTTGCCAAAGGCGCGGCCATGATCGGACCAAACCTGGCCACGATGCTGGCCGTGGTGATGACCGACGCGCGGCTGGACGTCGACGACGCACACGACGGCCTCAAGGACGCCGCCGACGAATCATTCAACTGTATAAGCGTCGAAGGACATACCAGCACCAACGACAGCGTACTGCTGCTGGCCAACGGCGCCGCCGGCAGACCGGCGCTGAAGAACGAAGCTTTGGCCAAGTTTCAGGCCACGCTGGTCGAGGTCTGCGAAGACCTCGCACAATCGATACCCGCCGACGGCGAGGGCGCCACGCACATGATCACCGTCGAGGTCCATGGCTGCCGGACCCGCGACGACGCCGTGCAAATCGCCAAAACCATCGCTGATAGCCCGCTGGTCAAGACTGCGATTACCGGCAACGACCCCAATTGGGGCCGCATCGTCTCGGCGGCCGGCTACGCCGGCGTGCCGTTCGACGCCTCCAAGGTCTGCCTCCACCTCAACGGCTCGTTGCTGTACGAACGGGGCCAGCCAGTGCCGTTCGATGGCGACGCCGTGTCCAACTCCATGGCCGCCGACCGCAACGTCGGCATCGTCCTGCTGCTGGACGAGGGGGACGCCTCCGCGCGGTTCTGGACCTCGGATCTCACCGCAGAATATGTTCGGCTGAACGCCGATTACCGCACCTGACGCGGCCCGCAGCCGAGGCTGCGTCGCTCCAAGGCGCGCAAGAAAAGAAGTACGTCGCCAAGAATACGACATTCGACCGGTACGTACGAATTGCAGACGGTTCTGCCCGTCACTCGGCGACGAGCGCCGCGATCCCTTCGCCGGTCATTCGATACACCGTCCATTCGTCGAGCGGCTGGGCCCCGAGCCGCTTGTAGAAGTCGATCGCCGGCTGGTTCCAGTCGAGCACCGACCACTCCAGCCGGACGCAACCCCGCTGGGCGGCGATGCTCGCCACGCTTCGCAATAACGCCTTGCCCAAACCGCTGCCGCGAGCATGCGGCCGCACGAATAAATCTTCCAGATAAATGCCGGAACGACCTTTGAACGTTGAATAATTTGAGAAGAAGAGCGCCAGTCCCGCCGGTTCCCCCTGAAATTCGCCGATAAGCACTTCCGCCTCGGCGGGCTGGCCGAACAACGTCCGCCGCAGGTGCTCCTCGGTCGCGTCCACCGTGTGCGCCAGCCGTTCGTATTCCGCCAATTCGCGTATAAGCGACAAGATCAGCGGCACGTCGTCAATCGCCGCGCGACGAACGGAGATCATGGGACGATGCGCCGCTGTGGCTTCCATCAGGCGGCTTTCCTGCTCCAAAGACTGATTCGCCGGAAAATTCATCCCGCCATCGTATCCAGAACTGACCGAACACGCAGCAGTTTTTCGAGCCGATGAGGACCTCGCTCTGCACGCCCGTGTTTGGAAAAAAATAGGGCCGCCCGCGGATGACGGAACTGGACCCTTGCCCATTCTCGACGGCGAGGGCGCGGGATGCCGCCGCCATCTGCGCAACCGCGGCCGCAGCGTTAAAATGGCATCATCGCCGCCTGCGCCCCGTCAAAGCCAAAGCGTCGCCTTTGTGTACATGAGCCGCGGGGCGCTAGCCCCCGGTTCTGCCGCTCCCAGGGCGGCCAGCCCCACTGCCGGCCGAAATTCAAATTGTGACAAAGCACTCTGCATTGAACCCAACAGGTAAACTAGCGCCCGGACTTCGCCACGTAGCATCGTGTTAACGCCGCCGCCCCCTTCGCTCCCTGGCGAGGGCCGCGGTAGCAGGCGATATCGCTAGCGGCCGCGCCAAAACGGCGGCCCGGCGCGTTAACGTTTCCGCAGGAGATTTCCCCATGTCCCGCACGGTCCGCGGCGCCCTGATTCAAGCCACCCTGTGTGAGCCCGCCACCTCGCCTGTCGAGCGAATCAAGTCGTCGATGATCGACAAGCACGTTGCCCTGATCGACCGCGCGGCTCGCCAGGGCGCGCAAGTCGTATGTCTGCAAGAGATGTTCTACGGGCCCTACTTTTGCGCGGAACAGCAGACCAGATGGTACGCACTGGTCGAACGCATCCCCGAGGGAAAAACAACCAGGCTCATGAGCGAGCTGGCCCGGAAGCATCACGTCGTGCTCATCGTCCCGATGTACGAGGAGGAGATGTCGGGCCTTTATTACAACGCCGCCGCCGTCATCGACGCCGACGGCCGATATCTCGGCAAGTTTCGTAAAGTACACCTTCCGCAGGTGAACCCTGGTTTTTGGGAGAAATTCTATTTTCGACCGGGCAATCTCGGCTACCCGGTGTTCGACACCGCGGTTGGCCGCGTGGGGGTCTACATTTGCTACGATCGCCATTTCCCCGAAGGGGCTCGGGCGCTGGGGCTGGGGGGGGCGGAGATTGTCTTCAACCCCTCGGCCACCGTCGCGGGTCTGAGCGAGTATCTATGGAAACTCGAACAGCCGGCGCATGCCGTCGCTAACGCTTATTGGGTCGGCGCCGTCAATCGGCCGGGCTGGGAGGACCCCTGGCGAATCGGAGAGTTCTATGGCCAGAGCTACTGGTGCGATCCGCGCGGGCAGATCGTCGCCGAAGGATGCCGCGACCAGGACGACATCGTCATAGCCGACATCGACCTCGATTTGATTCGCGAGGTGCGCAATACCTGGCAGTTCTACCGCGATCGCCGGCCGGAGACGTACGGGGCGCTCGTAGAACCTTAGACGTTGATCCCCCCGGGCGCGATCGTTCCGTTAACAACGCCTCCGCCGCCGGCCTGGTGGCGCCGTGCAGGTTGATGGTGTCAGCGCCGCGCACCGGCGCAGACTATCAGCAACCGCTCGGTCACCCGATCACGTCGGCTTCCGCATACGATCCCAGCACCACCAGTCGCAACGACTTTTTCTTCAGCGTCGCAATCGCTTGCGCCGCGTTCTCCTCGGCGGGATGCCCCTGAAATTCCAGGAAGAACAGGTATCTGCCCCGCGCCTGGGGGATGGGAAACGATTCGATCCAGGTCAGATTAAGCTGTCGTCGTTTAAAGATCGTCATTACGTCGGCCAGGGCGCCCGGCTTGTGGGGCGCCTCGAACACCAGCGCGGTCTTATCGCGACCAGTCCGAGACGCCGCCTTGGGGCCAATCACGGCGAAGCGGGTGACGTTATCCGGGTTGTCTTCAATGTTGCGGGCCAGTACCTCCAGGCCTAGCTTGACCGCGGCCTGCTCGGCCGCAATAGCCGCCGTATCACTATGGTCCGCCGCCAGTCGCGCTGCCTCGGCCGTACTGGCGGTGGCCTCCAACTTCGCGTTGGGAAGGTGAGCGCCGAGCCAGTTCCGGCACTGCGACAATGCTTGCGGCTTGCTGCACACGCGGCGGACGTCGTTGCGGGCTCCTCGGCCCAACAGGCAATGGTGAATTCTCAACGGTACTTCCGCGCAGATCTGCGGCGAGATGCTCGCGGCGCCGGCTTCCTGCTTGGCCTCGTCCTCCGCCGGCCGGTTTCCCTGGACCGGTCGATTATGCTGCCTGGCCAGACATTCCAGCGAATCCGCCACGCGCCCGTCCGTCGAATTCTCGATGGGCACGACCCCGTAGTTCGCGTGGCCTCGCTCAACCTCCTCAAATACCGCCGCAATCGTGGCAACGGGGGCCAGTTCAGCGCTTTGGCCAAACTGCGCAATCGCCGCCAGATGGCTGTAGGTAAAGGCCGGGCCCAAGTAAGCCACCCGTACCGGCTTCTTTATCGCCCGAATTCCGCTAAGCATCTCGCGGAAGACGGCTTCCAGGCTCGCTCGCGGAAGCAGGCCGACGCTGGCGTCGAGCGACCTGGCAAGCGTCGGGCCGATCTCCGCGAAGTCGCCACCCTGAGCCTCGTCAGCCACGCTCGCAGCGGCCCGCTTGTTGAGCAGCTCGATGATTTGGCGATCCAGGGCGTCTATCTGGCTCGCAACGGATTGGTCGACATTCACGAGCATTTCCACGGGGAATGAGTTACTTCGTCGAGTTGCCATTTTGGCACGACGCTTGATGTAAACCGTTAAGCTACGGCACGGTATATGTGCCAAATTGGCAGTCACGTGATGCCACGATACCCCGCATCGCCGTCGTGATAGTCGCCATAAGTGTAAATTGCGTAGACAGTTGCTGTCTTGACTGTAACTTCCACACGGATGGCACAGGCTTTGCCAAAAGGTGAGTTGTCGACGTAACGCCGTGCGCCCTCTGCCGTCTTGGGCATGCGACGGCATTTCAATATACCAGACGAAAATCAAACAACGCCCGCGTAGCGGTCCCCTTTAGCATGGGGCCGCTTCAGGAGACTAATTACATGGCCAGTGGTGAAAAGATCATCGGCATCGACCTCGGCACGACGAACTCCGTGGTTGCCGTCATGGAAGGCAAAGAAGCCAAGGTTATCCCGAATCCCGAGGGGAACCGCCTCACCCCCAGCGTCGTGGCGTTCACCGATAAAGGGGAGGTGCTGGTCGGCGAGCCTGCCCGGCGCCAGGCGGTAACCAACCCTACCAAGACGGTCTACTCCATCAAGCGGTTCATGGGCCGCCGCCACAGCGAGGTCGCTTCCGAAGAGAAGATGGTCCCCTACAAGGTCGTCGGCGCGGCCGAGGACTACGTCAAGGTCGAGGTGGGCAACCAGACGCTGACGCCGCCGGAGATTTCGGCGAAGGTCCTGCGCAAGCTCAAAGAGTCGGCCGAGGCCTACCTGGGGCACAAGGTGAACAAGGCCGTAATCACCGTCCCGGCCTACTTCAACGACGCGCAGCGGCAAGCCACCAAGGACGCCGGCCAGATCGCCGGCCTCGAGGTCGCCCGCATCATCAACGAGCCGACCGCCGCGTCGCTCGCGTACGGCCTCGATAAGAAAGAGCACGAGCAGATCTGCGTCTTCGACCTCGGCGGCGGTACGTTCGACGTATCGATCCTCGAGGTTGCCGAAGGCGTTTTTCGGGTGATTGCCACCAACGGCGACACGCACCTGGGCGGCGACGATTTCGACGAGGAACTGATCAACTACGTCGCCAGCGAGTTCCAGAAGGAACAAGGCATCGATCTCCGCAAGGACCGAATGGCCCTCCAGCGCCTGCAGGAAGCCTGCGAAAAGGCGAAGAAAGAGCTCAGCTCCGCCCAGTCGACCGATCTGAATCTGCCGTTCATCACGGCCGACGCCAGCGGGCCAAAGCACTTGCAGATGAACATCACCCGCGCCCAGTTCGAGAAACTGGTCGACCACCTCGTCGAGCGGTGCCGCGGCCCGGTGATGCAGGCCATGAAGGACGCCAAGCTGCAGCCGGGCGACATCGACGAAGTCGTGCTGGTAGGCGGTTCGACCCGCATCCCGAAGGTGCAAGAACTGGTCAAGGGCATCTTCGGCAAGGACCCGCACAAGGGGGTGAATCCTGACGAGGTCGTCGCCGTCGGGGCCGCGATTCAGGGCGGCGTTCTTTCCGGCGAAGTGCAGGATATTCTGCTTCTGGACGTCACGCCGCTTAGCCTGGGCATCGAAACCCTCGGCGGCGTGATGACGAAGCTGGTCGAGAAGAACACCACGATCCCGACCGAGCGGAAGCAAGTTTTCAGCACGGCCGAGGACAACCAGACGGCGGTCACCGTCCGGGTGTTCCAGGGCGAACGCGAAATCGCAGCCGACAACCGCCTGCTCGGCCAGTTCAATCTGGAAGGCATCCCGCCCGCGCCGCGCGGCGTTCCGCAGATCGAAGTCAAATTCGACATCGACGCCAACGGCATCCTCAACGTGTCGGCCAAGGACCTCGGCACGGGCAAGGAGCAGACGGTCCGCATCGAGCAATCGAGCGGGCTGAGCGACGATGAGATCAAGCGGATGCAGTCCGACGCCGCCGCCCACGCGGAAGAAGATAAGCGCAAACGCGAGCTCATCGAGGCCCGCAACAACGCCGAGTCGCTGGTCTACCAGATCGAAAAGACGATCAAGCAGAACGGCGACAAACTGAAGGACAGCGACAAACAGGCCCTCGAATCGGCCATGGCCCGCGTCCGCGAAGCCGCCAAGGGCGACAACGTCGACGCGATCAAAAGCGCCGTCAATGACCTGCAGACCGCGTCGCACGCGATGAGCGAGGCGCTCTACAAGGCCGCGGCGGCGAGCGGCGCCGGCGCAGCGCCCGGCGCCGACGGAGCCGGCCCGAGCGCAAGCCCGGGAGCCGAGGACGACGCCATCGACGCCGAATTTGAAGTGAAGAGCTGAGAAGGGGAGCGATCAGCTGTCAGCAATCAGCCGTCAGCCAGATCGTACTGGCTGACGGCTTTTTCTTTGAAACAGACGGCTGAAAGCCGAACGCTGAGAGTTAAAGATCATGCCATTTCGATTTGACAAGCTGACCCTCAAGGCCCAAGAGGCCGTGCAGCGCGCTCAACAGCGCGCCGCCGACGCCGGCAATCCCCAAATGGAGCCAATGCATCTGCTCGCCGCGCTGCTCGACGAGCAGGAGGGCGTGGTGCGCCCCTTGCTCGACGCCGTCGGCGTGAACCAGCAGCAGTTGCGGCGCATGGTCGACGCTGAGCTTGGGCACTTGCCAAAGGCCAGCGGCGGCGCCCCCCCAGGCTTAGGAAAGGACCTCAACGCCGCGCTGGAGGGCGCTCAGCAGGCGGCCGCCGAAATGAAAGACGAGTTCGTCTCGACCGAGCACCTGCTCCTGGCCCTGGTACGCACCAAGAGCAAAGCGCAGAATACGCTCAAGCTCAACGCCGTCGGCGAGAAGGAGCTGCTTGCGGCTCTGCAAAAGGTCCGCGGATCGGCCCGCGTGACCGATCAGACGCCGGAGGATAAGTTCCAAGCCCTGCAAAAGTACGGCATCGACCTGGTCGCTCGGGCCGAACAAGGCAAGCTCGATCCGGTGATCGGCCGCGACCAGGAAATCCGCCGCGTCATCCAGGTCCTCTCCCGGCGCACGAAGAATAACCCCGTGCTCATTGGGGAGCCTGGCGTCGGCAAAACCGCCATCGCCGAAGGGCTCGCGCTGCGCATCGTGCAAGGCGACGTGCCGCAAAGCCTCAAGAACCAGCGGGTGATCGCGCTCGACATGGGCGCCCTGGTCGCCGGCACGAAGTTCCGCGGCGAGTTCGAAGAGCGCCTCAAGGCCGTCCTCCGCGAAGTGCAGGACGCGCAGGGCCGGATCATCCTGTTCATCGACGAGCTGCATACCGTCGTCGGGGCCGGCCGGGCCGAAGGCGGCAGCGACGCGGCGAATCTCCTCAAGCCGGCGCTTGCCCGCGGCGAGCTGCGCTGCATTGGCGCCACCACGCTCGACGAGTACCGCAAGTACATCGAAAAGGACGCGGCGCTGGAACGCCGCTTCCAGCCGGTCTACGTCGGCGAGCCGACGGTCGAGGATACGATCGCCATTCTGCGCGGCCTCAAGCCCCGGTACGAAGCCCATCACAAGGGGGTGAAGATCAAGGACTCGGCCTTGGTGGCCGCGGCCGAGCTGTCGCATCGCTACATCACCGACCGCTTCCTCCCGGACAAGGCGATTGACCTGATGGACGAGGCGACCAGCCGCCTGGCCATGGAGCTCGAAAGCGTCCCCGAGGAGATCGATCGAGTCCAGCGCCGGCTTACGCAACTGGAGCTTGCCGCCCGCCAACTGGCCGACGAAACCGAAGAGCATGCCCAGCAGCGGCTGGAAGAGATCAACGACGAAATGGCCCGCCTCCGCCGCGAGCTGGCCGACTTGCGCGAGCAGTGGGAGAGCGAGAAGCTCGGCGTCGGCGACGTAGCACAGGTTCGGCAAGAACTGCAAAAGGTGGGCCACGAATACGACCAGCTTCTCGCATCGGTGAAAGAAAAGCAGTCGATGGCCCAAATGGTCGGCGAGGAGCTATATCAAAAACTCTACGAACTCGACGTCAAGCGTCGCGGCCTGGAAAAACAGCTCGACGAGACGGAGCAGCGCCAATCCGCTGCGGGCGAGGCTGCTTCCGTCGGCGCCGGCCGCAAGCGGCTGCTCCGCCAGGAGGTCGGCCCCGATGAAATCGCCGAGGTCGTCAGCGCGTGGACCGGTATCCCGGTGAGCCGCATGATGGAGGCCGAACGGGCGAAGCTGCTTGTACTGGAAGAGCGTCTACATCAGCGGGTCGTCGGCCAGGACGAAGCCGTCGAGGCCGTCGCGAACGCCGTACGTCGCAGTCGTAGCGGGTTGCAGGACCCCAACCGCCCGATCGGCTCGTTCTTGTTCTGCGGCCCGACTGGCGTCGGCAAGACCGAGCTCTGCAAAGCCCTCGCGGCGACGCTGTTCGACGACGAGAACGCCATGGTACGCATCGATATGAGCGAGTTCATGGAGAAGCATACCGTCAGCCGGCTCATCGGCGCCCCGCCGGGGTACGTCGGCTACGAGGAAGGCGGCAAGCTGACCGAAGCCGTCCGCCGCCGACCCTATTCGGTGGTGCTGCTCGACGAAATTGAAAAAGCCCATCGCGACGTCTTCAACATCCTCCTGCAAGTGCTCGATGACGGCCGGCTGACCGACAACCACGGCCATACCGTCGATTTCACGAACACGATTGTCGTGATGACCTCGAACATCGGCAGCCAGCTCATCCAGGAAATCGCCAAGCAGGGGGGCTCGCAGGACGAGATGCGCGAGGCCCTCGACGAGGCGCTCAAGACCCGGTTTTTGCCCGAATTCCTCAACCGCATCGACGAAGTGATCGTCTTCCATCCGCTCACGCGGGAGCACGTGGGGCGGATCGTGGATCTCCAACTGGCCCGACTGGAGCAGGTACTCCAGAAGCGCGGCCTGGGCCTGAACGTCACTCAGGCCGCGAAGAATCAGATTGCCGCTTTGGGCTACGATCCGGCGTTCGGCGCCCGACCCGTGAAGCGCGTGATCCAGCAATCGCTGCAGAATCCGCTGGCCAGCGAGCTGCTTCGCGGCGACTATCCCGAAGGGTCGACGATCGAAATCGACTTCGATGGCGAGGAGTTCACGTTCGCGCGGCAGGACGCTCAGCCTGACGATGACGTCATCGACGCGGAATACGAGGTCCAGCGTTAACGTCTCCCCCCCTTGCGGCAGCCTCCGAGCCCCGGTCAGCCGCCCGCACAATAAGCGCAATCCGCCTCAGCAACTGATGATGATCGGCCTGTTAGGCGAGTACATCTCGCGCATCTTCGAGGAGGTCAAACAGCGGCCGCTGTGGGTAGTCGCCCAGAAGCAAGGGTTCGATGAGCTGCCGCCCGGCGCCGAATTCGAGATGCAGCAGCACACGGTGCAGCAACACGCATAGTCCCGCCAGCCCTGGCGGTTTTCCGTTTCGAAGCTTTGCATTTCGAGGCGAATAGTCCGGCGAGGCGTCGCCCCAGGCCGCACCGCGCGAGGCAATGTACACCGAGCCGGAATGGCTTGGCCCCTTTTACCGATCGGCTACGGCGTTTAGCGGTCGGCTTCGACAAGCTGCCAGCGATCGATGAGCTCCTCGGCGCCTGGCGTCAGCTCGCGCAGTTTGCGTGCGATCTCGGTCTTTTCCGATTGCGTCGCCTTGGGCAGTTTGGCCTTCAGCTTGGTTAGCTTGTCCTGCCGGGATCGCCGACGACGCAGTTCCCGCCTTCTTTCGCTGGCACTCACGCTTGCAGCTCCTGCACTAAACTGGCACGACCTCTCGCCGCTGCGAGAATCGATCGTTTCTAGCAGGCCGTCGACGCGGCGTCAATCGAGTCAAAATGAGTCATTCCTGTCCGCCCCGCGCGGCAACTGGGACCGTGCGGCAGTAGCCGCCCGTGTTCTCCGTGACCATTGGCGCAGCGGCCGCTGTCGCCGGAACCCGTTTGAGCTACAGTAGTTTGGGGCGTCGCAGCGCGCCACTATCGCAGTCCCCAGTCGTTTGGTCACATGCACTCCGGCCCCGTCGTTTCAGGCAGCAAGCATCTGGCGCCCGTGCCGCGTGAGCGGTCGCTCGTCTCAAAGAGCTTTTTGGGACTGTTGCTTACCCAGTTTTTGGGCGCGACGAACGACAACATCCTGCGGTGGCTGGTCATCGGCATCGGCAAGGACTACGTCGAGCCGAGTCGGGTAGGCTGGGTGCTCACCCTGGGTACGGCGATGTTCGTACTGCCGTATCTCCTACTGGCGGCGCCGTCAGGCTATCTGGCCGACCGGTTCAGCAAACGCCGGGTCATCGTCGCCTGCAAGATGGCAGAGATCGTCATCATGACGCTGGCGGTGATCGGCATTTGGACGGGCCAGATGTGGTTCATCCTGCTCGTGCTGGGTCTTATCGGTTCTCAGGCGGCGCTGTTCGGCCCCTCCAAGCTCGGCAGCATTCCCGAAATGCTGGATGCCAGCCGGATTTCGGCCGCCAACGGCCTGATTGGACTGACCACCGTGTTTTCGACCACAGTCGGCTCGGTCGTCGGCAGCGTGCTGGCGGATTTCACCCGCCCCAAAGGCCAGGAGCATCTGGAGATTACCGCGATGGTGCTGATCGGCGTCGCCGTCGCTGGTTGGCTCAGCAGTCTGGCGATTGAGCGCCTGCCGGCGGCCAACCCCACGCGCCGCTACGCCATGGGCGAGCCGCGGCGACGACCGCTCTCGACCGACGCCGCCTACACTGACCTCTTGGCGTTCGTCGTGCGGCGTTCGATGGAGTTGCTCAGCGACACCGCGAGACAAACGTGGCGCGACCTGAAGATACTTTCGGTCGACGGCGCCATGCTGCGAGTGGCGCTGGGCATCTTTTTCTTCTGGACGCTCGGCGGGCTGGCCCACCTCAATATCGATCAATTTGCCGCCGAAGCCGAGGCGACCAAGCAGTCGCAAATGGCGCCCCTGCTGGTGTCGCTGGTGGTGGGCATCGGCGTAGGCAGCGTCCTGGCCGGCGTCTGGTCGCAAGGACGGGTTGAACTGGGGATCTTGCCGCTGGGCGCCCTCGGACTTTCCCTCACGGCCATGTTGCTGTTCACCGTGGAAGGAGAGTTCTTTGAACCCAGCGGCGAGTGGACCATCAGCTATGTGGCAGCCAGCGGATTACTGTTCTTGCTGGGCTGCTCGGGCGGCCTGTTCGATGTGCCGCTGGCGGCGTATATGCAGCACTACAGTCCCCGCGAGCATCGCGGTTCGATCCTGGCGGCGAGCAACTTCCTTACCTTCGGCGGCATTCTCATCGCCTCGCTGGCCTTCGGGCTGATGCGGCTCCCCGTGGGCGCCGGTTCCCTGCAAAATGCGCTCGCCCAGTACCAGCAGCCAGAACAGCAGGCCCTGGCCCGCCAGCTCTGGAACGAGATGCAATCGCTGCGTCGCCAGCGCGCGTTCATCAATGCCCACCACTATGTCGAGATGTACCCGGAGAACGGGCCGGTAGTTCACGAGGTGTACCGTGAAGTCGTCGGTCATCCCCTGCTTTCGGCGCGGATGATTTTCCTGCTATGCGGCGTGCTGACCGTTCCGGTGCTGGTCTACATCGTCATCTTGATACCGCAGGCGACGATCCGGTTCATGGCCTGGCTGCTCACGCATACGTTTTACAAGGTCCGCGTTTTCGGTCGCGGGAATCTCCCCGAGGAGGGGCCGGCGCTGCTTGCGCCTAACCACGTTACCTGGCTCGACGGTCTGTTGCTGGTGGCCGTCTCGCCGCGCCCGGTACGGCTGATCATTACGGAAAGCATCATCAATAATCGCTGGACCCGCGGCCTGGCCCGCATCATGGGAGTCATCCCCATTCGCAGCGGTCCCAAGGCGGTCCGCTCGGCCATCGACGCCGCCCGCGACGCGCTCAACCACGGCGAGCTCGTCTGTATTTTCCCGGAAGGACGGATCAGTTCCAGCGGCCAGTTGCAGAACTTCAAGCCGGGCGTGCTGGAGATCATCAAAGGCGCCGACGCCGGCGTCATTCCGGTCTACCTCGATGAGTTATGGGGAAGTATCTTTACCTTGCGCGGCGGCCGACTTTTCTGGAGGTGGCCCACTCTGAGCCCGCGCGCCGTATCCATCTGGTTCGGCCCAGAGCTGGAGCGGCCGCAAACTGTTTACGAAATTCGCAATGCCGTGCAGGTGCTCGCCGCCGAGGCCGTCAGCCAAAGGAAACAGCGCGCCATGGTCCTTCCACGTCTGATGATTCGTAAGTGCCGCAAGGCCATGTTCCGCTGGAAGATCGCCGACTCGACCGACCAGTCGCTCACCGGCGGGCAGCTTCTTATGCGATCGCTCATCCTGCGCCGCCTGTTGCGCCGCGAAGTGCTTGCCAAAAGCGCGGCCGAGGAGAAATACATCGGCATCCTGCTGCCTCCTTCCAATGGCGCCGTGGTGGTCAACGCCGCCGTGACGCTGGCCGGGCGGGTGGCGTGCAATCTCAATTACACGGTTTCCGCCGACGTGATGAACAAATGCATCCGCAAGGCAGGCATCAAGCACGTGCTCACCAGCAAGCGGGTCATCGATCGGCTCGATATGAAGCTGGACGCGAAGTTGGTCCTGCTGGAAGACTTCGCCCCGCGAATCGCCAGGTCCGACAAGATCGCCGGCGTCTTGCAGGCATTCGCCACGCCGGCTCCGCTGCTCGATCGCATGCTGGGCCTGCACCGCTTGCGGGGCGACGACGAGCTCACCGTCATTTTTACCTCGGGGTCGACCGGCGAACCCAAAGGCGTCGTCCTGACGTTCCACAATCTGGGCACGAACGTCGAGGCCGTGGAACACGCCATCAAGCTCACCCGCGACGACATCCTGCTGGGAGTCGTCCCGTTCTTCCACTCGCTCGGCTATATGGTCACGTTGTGGTGCGTGCTGGGGCTCGACATCCACTGCGTGTACCACTATTCGCCGCTCGACGCCCAGCAGGTCGGCCGGCTGGCGCGGAAGTGGGGCGCATCGATCCTTATCGGCACGGCGACCTTCTTCCGCAACTACCTCCGCCGCTGCGAGCCGGAGGATTTCGCCGAGTTGGAGGTCGCGGTCGCCGGAGCGGAAAAGCTGCCCATCCCGCTATGCGACGCCTTCGAGGAAAAATTCGGCGTGCGGCCCATCGAGGGGTACGGCACTACGGAGCTCTCTCCGCTGGTCAGCGTGAATATCCCCCCCAGCCGGTCGCAAACAGGCGAAATCGGCGCCAAAGAAGGCAGCGTCGGCCGACCCATCGCCGGCGTCGCCGCCCGAATCGTCGATCCCGAGACGTGGGATGAGCTGCCCATCGAAACGCCAGGCATGCTGCTGATCAAAGGCCCCAACGTCATGAAGGGCTATCTACACGAGCCCGAGAAGACCGCTCAGGTCGTCCGCGACGGCTGGTACACGACCGGCGACATCGCCAAGCTCGATAAGCACGGGTTCATTGAAATCACCGGGCGCCTCAGCCGGTTCTCCAAGATCGGCGGCGAAATGGTGCCGCACCTCAACGTCGAAGAGGCCATCCAGCAGCTCGTCCAAGGCGGCAGCCAGGAGGAGTTGATTGCCGTCGTCACCTCGGTGCCTTGCGAGAAGAAGGGCGAACGCCTGGTCGTCGTCCATACGGGCAAGATGACCCACACGCCGCAGCAGGTGGTCGCCTATCTTCGCAGCCTCAAGCTCCCGAACTTGTGGATTCCCGACGCCGACAGCTTCCTGGAAGTGGACGAAATCCCCGTGCTGGGAACCGGCAAGCTTGACATCAAGGGACTGTCCGACGTGGCGAAGCAGCGATTTGCAGCGTACGCCTGAGCCGCCCTGGCGGCCCGTTCTTCAGACGCCGCTGAAGTCGATCTATAAATGCAGCCCTCGGCGAGCTCGCCGAGGGCTGCTGCCTACGCCGATGTTACGCACCGCGCCCCTCTGGCGCGCGGACTATTTTTCCTGCTCGGCTTGCTCTTGACGGATGTTGGTAACCGTATCCCGCCGGTAAGTGTTATCCTCCGGCCCCTCTTGGACGATTGAAAGCCGGTCCTCATAGAAGTCGAATTTCCGGATGACCTTGGCGATGCTGGGCAGTAGGCCCAGCGCTTCGCGAACCGTTTCGGCGTCCTTTTCCGGTGCGTTGGCTAGCGCCGCGCCGCCGAAGACCATGGCCCACGTGCCGATCTGATCGACCAGGTCGGCCGCTCTGCGAACGCTCGCCCCCACGTCCGTGTAGCTCGCTAGATAGACGTCGCCGTCGGCTTCGATATCGAACTGCTTCAAGGTCTTGGCGCCGTCGATCGACTCCGCGTCGCCGGAGCGCACGGCGACCACCTTGCTCGCCGCCTCGCGGTGCGACGAGAGGATCAACCAGTCGTCGCGGAAGCCGAATACCGGGCGCACGCCCAGGGCGGCGAAGACGTTCGCCTTGATCTCTTGAAAGCCCTCCAGTTCCTCGTCTTCCACGATGACAACCTGCTGCGGTTGCACCATCGGCAGTTTCTGCAGCGCCTCGACGCCGCGCGTGATGAGCGCTCGCACATCGTCCGCCTCTTTCACCCGCAGAGCGAACACCGTCTGCGATTTGGCTGAATCCCCCTCGCCCACCGGCGACGTTACGCAGACGCATTCGCCGGTGATGTTTTGCAGAATGTCGCGATCAAGCTGCACTCCAATCTTGTCCTGGAATCGTTCGAACCGCTCCAGCCCGTCCTCCGCTTCGGGGATCTCGCTGCTGACGAGGTCCATGATCCCCTGGTAAATGACGTGCAGGTTGACGCCGGTGCACAAGCTGTACGACGTCGCGTCGGCCGGAATCCATGATTGCCAGTCCGTGAACGGCTGCTGATGCAGCACCGCCTGTCCGAGCACCTTCTCCTCGGCGTCGTCAACCAACTTCCCGATCGCCGCCTGGCGGTTCTGGCCGTCTTCGGTGTACTCAACGGCGACTTCGTAGTCGAGAATCGCGACGTTCTCAATCACCTCGTCGAAGATCCGCGCGGCGCGGGTCGCGTCTTCGTCGTCGGGCTTCTGCTCGCGAATGAACTCAGCCACGCCCGCTAAGCTCTTGAAGAATTGCCGGCCGTCAAAGAAGACGAGCGAATCCTCGGGCTCCGGCAGTTCCTTCAAGGCCTCCTTCAGCCGCGGATCGTCGAATTTCGATTCGCCGGAGCCTTCCGCGAGCTGCTCGAGCGAGCGTTTCATTAGTTCCGGCTCGCTGCAGAGCACCAGGATGTCGTCCGCTCGGGCGACCGAGGGATGATACGGCGACTGCTTGGGCAACCTGAGCGTCGTCACCTCGATTCCGCCTACGTCGTTCTTCTCGACCTTGATCTTCTCCTCTTTGCTGCTCAGCAGTTCAAAGACGTTGACGATCGCCTGTTCGGCCCCTTCAGCATGATCGTTGGAAAAACGCATCAACACGAGATGATGGTTGAACGGTCCTTCCATGCGCTGCGCGTATATGACTTCCTGGAGGTCGTCGAATGCGTTGGCGTCGAACGGTTCCGCCGCCTTCTTGAATTCCTGCCAGACGTCCTTGGCATGCTGCTTCTTGTCCTCAGGTATTCGGCTGCCGATGAGCTCGATCACTCGCCTGCCGATTTTTTCTTCCTTGATCGTGTTGATGATCTCCTCGCCGAATTTACGCTGATAGTCGCGCTCCGGGTTGTGCCTGCCGTAGATTGCCATGTGCACTTCGGCTGGCACGCCCTGCTTGATGTCTCGCTTGGCGTCGTCCGCCCGCGCCGACAACGACGTCAGCGTCAAGGCAACCGCGCCGGCCAACGAGATTAGACGGGTCAACATGGCTTTCCTCCTTTACGTGCTCAGTGGAAAACGCTGCCTTACACCAGCGTCATTATCCCGCTTTGGCAGCGTCGTTCGCTAGTAGCGAATGCCCGGGCGCCAGCGCCCTCAGCAGCGCTTCGACGCCGCCGTCCCCGCAAACACCGCGCCAACCAGAGCGGGCGCGTCAGATAGCTATCTCGCAAGCGGGAACGCCGTCTTGGGGCCTTTCCGGCAAAAAAACGGCAGTCTTTGGACGGTCAGAGAGAAATTTCGAGGGCCGCCCTTTTGGCAAAGCCGCCGACGATGTTGACCAGGCCTTGAATTGTGACGCTCAGGGGCGATTTCTCACGGCCGCCGCTGGCGCACGCTCCCCCACAGTCCGCTCCAAGCTGCAATCAGCAGCAGGCTGCACGAGGGCTCCGGAACCGCCGCTGCCGCAACCGCCGCCGCCGGGCTCGTGCCCAACTGCCGTTGCCAGGCCAGGAAGTCGCGGCCGTCCACCGCCCCGTCGCCGTTTGCGTCGCCCTGTCCGGGCGTGGCCCCGCCGGCGGTTCCAAAGCCGTCCTCCCAAGCGGTCAGGTCCGAAGCGTCGACCTGGCCGTCGTCGTTAAAATCCGCCGACGGTCCCGGCGCGACCGAAAGCGTTACCGCGGTAGGCGCATACTGGACATTCCAGCTCAGACCATCGGCCAAGCCCGGCAACATCTCGGTTGTGAAGGCGCCCGTTAACCCGCCCGCCGCGGTCAGCAGCCGAAACGTTTGCCCGATTTGCGGCACGAACCCGCCCGCCAGGCTCACTTCCAGCACGCCGCCGAGGCTAGCGGCGCCAGCGACTTCGATCGGCCCGGCGCCATTGACCAGATTGGCGGAGCTCAGTTGAAGCGACAGGGCCGAAGCAGGGCCAAACGACAAGTCATCGAGCATCAGGGCGTTGGAGCCAGGCATGACGAACAATTGCCCGCTATTGGCGACCGCATCGTGGAAGACCGCCGCAGCGCCTCCGCCGACGACAATTTGCGCCCCGGCGTCGTTGGCAATAGCACCGAAGAAATCGATGCTTCCCGCGACAGCCGAAAGCTGCCCGCCGGCAGCGTTGGTCAGCCCTCCGCGAAAGCGTGCGACCGACGATCGCAGGGCGATGTCCTGATTGTTCGTCGTAGCGCCGTTAACCTGCAACTGGCCGCCTTCGAGGCTGACCAGCCCGCCGTTCGTCAGGCCGCCGGAGACCGTCATAATGCTGCTGCCGTCGGTGCGAATCTGGGCGCCGGCAGTATTGATGACGCTGCTGACGATGCGACCCCCGCCGAGAATCAGGCCGTTGTTCGTGAGCGTCCCCGAGCCAACCTCCAATCGTCCTCCGCCAAATAGCATCTGGCCGTTGGCCCCGATCGCGACTCCGGCGGTCGTCGTCACGCGTGCGCTCGTCGAGATGGTCATGCGGGCTTCGCCCGGCTCCGACACGGTCAAGGCGCCGGCAATTTCCCAGGTCGATCCGTCTCCGTCGACGATTACCTCCGCCCTCCCGGCAGTCTGGTCTCCCAAGGTGACCGCCTGCGTCGCCGCCCGACCGCCGGTAAGGATATAAAAGGTTCCAAACCCTGAATTGCCGACGGTGAGCGACGCGTTCGTCGAGAGAACCGACCCGGCGCCGTTGATCTCGGCCCGCCCCTCGCTGCCGGCGCTGTTGCCGAGCGTCACGGCCCCCGTGGCTGCCGCGCGACCGCCATTGAGCACCCGCATCAAGCCGTCGCCGCTAACGCCGATATTGAGCGTGCCGCCGATCGTCCACAATGAGCCCGCGCCATTGACCTCGGCCGAGCCGATCGACCCCGTGGCATTGCCGACGACGGCGGCCGTGTTTTCCGCGCGACCCTGGCTGACGATCTGCAGCGTCCCGCGGCCCTGATCTCCGATGGTCATTGTGCCGCGGCCTTCCCACAGCGAAGTATTGTCGGAAATCGTCATGGCGCCGTCGGAACTGGCCGTCTGACCAAGCACGACCGCATCGGCGAGCACGCGCCCGCCTTTGGTGATTTGAACGAGGCCTTGGCCCTCTTGCCCGATGAAGGCGTCGTCGCCGGCTGAGGCGATCGACCCCAGCCCGTCGACGAAGAGCTGCCCCGCCGAGCCGCCGTCTTCACCGAGGATAAAGTCGTCCGACGCGGTGACTTGCGCCTGAACCTGCACCGAGACGCTGCCCACGCCCGCGTTGCCGATGTGCAGATCAGAGCCCGCGCTGAAGTTCGAGCCAAACCCGCTGGCCGTCACGATGCCCACGCCAGCGGCCGCGTCGCCCACCCAGGTGCTGTTGCCGCCGGTAACGCTCAGCGGCGTGGCGCCGCCGATCGACAGCACTCCCACGCCGGTCGCGCCCACCTTGAACGGGGCGCCCACGTTGCCGCCCGCGGCCAGCGGCTCGGGCGTTACGCTGCCTTGGAACATCACCGCCGCGGTCGCCGGCGCCGACCTCGCCAGCAGCCCGCTAGATAGCAGTAGGGCCGTCGAGATCAGCTTCCAGCGACGTAGCCCTCGAACGCTGAACGGACTGGCGCACAACAACACGGCGAACCCCCTAAGAGATGCATCATGGCGGCTCGCTGGTACGATTGAGCATTCGTGGCCGCTAACGGTCCATCCTGCTCATGCTGTGGTGCAACTGTCAAGAAAAAGGCGACCTGGACCGCCCATTTTACCCGCGTGACAATGCTCGCTCCGCCCGGCCCGCGCGGCACAATCGTCACGTTCGTTCACGCCGGCGCCGGTGCGCTATCGCGGCGGCAATTCGGCCGACGCCGGCTGGGCCCGGCTGACCTGCCATTGCCGGCCCGCCTCGGCGCAGTCGTAGGCGATTTTCGTCAATTGCTGGCGCCGCGGCTGATCGACATGCTCAACGTCGCGGGCAAGCTGCTCGATCGCCTCCGGGCGCTTTTCGGCCGTGTACGACAGATTGGAGATAAACGTCAGCGTATCGGAGAAGTTGCGGTCGGCAGTCTGACCCACGAACGGATGCACCGCCTTGGCGACTAGCTCGAGGCTCTTTCGGTCGAGTTTAATGAACGAATCGAGCCGTGCCGCCACGTAGTAGCGGCCGTTGGTTTCCTTCACCGATCCGCTGCGCAGCATCACGACCGTCTCGGCGGCGATGGGGCTGGTAAAAGGCTTGCCCTCGTAGCGGCCTTGGGCGTAAATCACAATGCGGTTCTGGGCGGCCGCATCGCACGCTTGCTCGACGATCATCAGTCGCCCCGTGGTGCCCGCGCCGTCGCTCATGCGGAACGAACGCTCGTCGATGCGCACCAGTTCGACGTGACTCACGCCGAGCGTCCGCCAGATCTCGGCCAGGACTTCCGGGTTCTGCGCCACGAACGTGAAAAGCTCTGGGCGGCAATCGACTACGCTGGTCGGCATGCGCCGAAAGAGCGTCGGATTGGCCAGCACTTCGCTGACGGCCTGCCGGTAAGCCGGGTCGACCTTTGCCAATGGAATATTGCGCTGGGCGTCTTCGCGGGCCTCCTCGGAGGTCGACGCCGCCCGCGGATCGGCCGTCGCCGCCAGCGCCGGCCCCCAAGCGAGCAGCGCCAGCACTGCAGCCGCCCAAAAACGCCACCGCGCATGCGCGGTCCGTACGTACGCCAAGCGCGCACCAGCCCCCATGCGTCCCCCCCTTTCCCCTTAACCCGCTTGCACCTGAGAAGCTGTGCGGGTCATGGGAATATTTCGGCTCGCTTGGGGGGCCGGCAGTAGGGAAAAAACAGCCGCCCTGGCCGCAGGCCATGCCTGAATCGCCTCCCACCCGACCGAGCCGAGTCGCGCCTAGCGACGGGGGCCGCACCGCTCAGGGCTTGTCGCCCTGGCCGTCAAGCTCCTTGATACGAATGTTGCGGTACCACACCTCGTCGCCATGGTCCTGGAAGACGATGTGGCCGCGCTGGTTCTTGCCAAATTTTGGCCAGGCGGCGAATTTGCTCCCGGCGACCAGCTTGTTCCAGTCGTCGCTGCCGATCTCGGCGTCGACCACCTTCTGGCCATTGAGGAAGTGCTGAACATGATTGCCGCGGATGACAATCCGCCCGCGGTTCCACTCTCCGGCCGGTTTGGCGGCGTCCTCGGCCGACGCATACAGGCCATACAGCGAGCCGGCGCTGGTCAGCGGATTCTTGCCGTCCTGGTGCCGCTCGTTGTCGAGCACCTGGTATTCCGGCCCGGTCCAATAGGCGGGCCCCTTCTCCTCGCTGACGCGATACATCACGCCGCTGTTTCCGCCCTCCGAAACCTTCCAGCCGAACCGCAGATCGAAGTCTCCATACTCTTTCTCCGTCATCACGTCGCCGCCGCCCGTGGTCCGGTGCAATATGCCGCCTTTGACTTCCCAGCCCTGCGGCCATTGGTCGTTGCCATAAGCCGTCCAGCCCTCATGGTCGTCGCCCGGCAGCAGCTTGGTAAATCCTTTTTCCTTGGCCTTGCCGTTGGGCGTGTCGTTAGCCTGCGCGCTTTCCGCCGCTGGCGTGCCGGCAGCGAGCAACAGGGCGATGGTCAATCCGGCGAGCGATGGTACAACAAGGCCGTGTCGGCGGTAAGCAAGTGCATGTTGCATGGCGGGAGAATCCTGCTGTTAGGATGATTGGGCCGACGATCGCCTGGCCGCCAGCCGCGAAGCGATTCCAATCTTAAGCCGCCCGTCGCTATCTCGCAAACTCGCCGCCCATGCCCTTCGAGCCCCTACCTGAGTCGACGGCCCGCATGCTCGATCTGGCCACGGCCCTGTGGCTGGGATTCATCGGCTCCTGCATCGGCAGCTTTCTCAACGTCGTCGCCTATCGCATGCCGCGGGGCATGTCGGTCGTCTGGAAGCCCTCGCACTGCCCGCGGTGCGGGCACGATATCCGCGTGCGAGACAATATTCCGGTGCTCGGCTGGCTGCTGCTGCGGGGCAAATGCCGCGACTGCGGGCAATCGATCTCGCCGCGCTATGCGCTGGTCGAGGCGGCGATGGGCGTCGCCTTTTTGCTTCTGGCTTACGTCGAGCTGTTCACCGGCGGCGCCAACCTGCCCGGGCCGCTCACCCATGCCAGCGGCGCCTGGCAAACCGTGTGGAATCCCCATGGTCCGCTGCTACGTCTCTACGCGTTTCATGGCGCGCTGCTTTCCGTCTTAATGGCGATGGCGCTGGTGGATCAGGACCGACAGCGCATTCCCTGGAAAATAGTCGCGCTGGCCTTCGCCGTCGCGATTCTCTACACGGCGCTGTGGCCGTATTGTTATCCCGAACGTACGCGCAACATTCGCCTGAAAGACTGGAAGGCGCCCGTCGACGCCCTGCTGGGCGCGGCCTGGGGAGCGAGCCCATGGATCGTCGTCGGCGCCGCGTCGGGGCGCGGCGGCCGCCGCGACGCCTGGGCGCGGGTTCGCAATTGCCTCTTGGCGGGCGGAATTGTCGGCGCCTATCTGGGATTGCGTCCGTCGGTGCGAATCGCCGTCGCGTGGCTAATCGCGGCGGCGTTGACGGCGGCCATTGGCGCCCGCGTCCGCCGCCGCTGGAGTCCGCTGCTAACGCTGTGGCTGCTGACGCTCCTCCACCTGTTGTGCTGGCGCGCCATCGCTAAACCATTCTCCTGGTGAATCGCCCCCGCGCGCCGGGCATCCTACCGCTGGCGAGTCTGCAACAGCCGCGCTGCTTCCGGCGCAAAGTACGTCAGCACCCCGTCCGCCCCGGCGCGTTTGAACGCCGTCAGACTCTCGAGCATCGCCTTCTCGCGATCCAGCCAGCCGTTGGCCGCCGCCGCCGCGATCATGGCGTATTCACCGCTCACTTGATAGGCGAAGGTCGGCACGCCGAACCGCTGCTTCACCCGCCATACGACGTCGAGGTACGGCAACCCCGGCTTGACCATCACCGTGTCGGCCCCTTCGGCCAGATCGAGTTCCACTTCGCGGAGCGCTTCGTCGCCGTTGGACGGGTCCATCTGATAGGTTCGTTTATCGCCGCTGCCAAGATTCGCCGCCGAACCGACGGCGTCGCGAAACGGCCCATAGAACGCCGATGCATACTTCGCGGCGTAGGCCATGATTTGCACCTCGCCGAATCCGTGTTCGTCGAGAGCCTGCCGCACGGCGCCCACGCGGCCGTCCATCATGTCGCTGGGCGCAATCACGTCGCAGCCGGCTTCAGCCTGAACGAGGGCCTGCCGGCAAAGCATTTCGACCGTCTCGTCGTTCACGACGTAGCCGTCGCGGACCAGGCCGTCTTGCCCGTGGCTGGAATACGGATCGAGCGCCACGTCGCAAATCACGCCGATCCGATCCCCGTGCGCCGCCTTGACGGCCCGCACGGCGCGGCAGACGAGGTTCTCAGGATTGACCGCCTCCTGGCAGTCGGCGGACTTCAGCGCCTGCTCGGTCGCCGGAAACAGGGCGACCGCCGGAATGCCCAGCCGCGCCGCTTCCGCCACTTCCTCAACCAGCAGGTCAACCGACACCCGCTCGATGCCCGGCATGGAAGCGATCGGCTCCCGCTGCCGCTGGCCGTCGCAAATGAACAGCGGCCAGATGAGATCGTCCACCCCAAGGGTGCTTTCACGCACCAATCGCCGCGACCAGTCATGCCGCCGGACCCGCCGTAGCCGAGTTTGCGGATAGCCG
>JADLBW010000107.1 GCA_020847515.1 Pirellulales bacterium
CCGCGGCTGCCGCGGCAGCGGCAGCGGCAGCGGGCGACGAGGCTGCGAAGGCCGTCGCCGCGGCGGCGGGCGCGGCGGCCGGCGCTGGCCTGCGCGAGGCCGGCGGCCTGCAGGCCGACGCGTCGACTGCTCTCGAAAGCGACGCCCCGCCCGGCGAGTCGCTCGATGCCCCCGTCGATGAGGAGACTGCGCAGCAGGACGACAAGCAGGCGGCTGGACCGGCAAGGCCTCATGCCGCCAGTGAATCAACCGCCGCGGACGGGAAGCAGGCCTCGGCAGAACGCCCCGGCAAAAAGAAGCCCGCCCCCACCGAACAATCCCCTGCCGATCCGGAGCCCCTAGCGGCCGAGAACGCACCGCACGATAAGCACGTCGACGGCCGGGCGATCCCGCAGCAGGAGCCGGCAGGCCAGCAGCAGTCAGCCGGCGAGCGACCACAGCCCGATAGCGAGGCGCAACCCTCAACCACCGCCGCCCGGGACGCCCGCGGCGACGCCGGCAAAGAAGCGTCCGCGCGGGCCAGCGCCGCGGCCGCCGAGGCCATAAAGATCCCGCCAGCCGACGCCGCCGCCCCCGCCCTCGCCGAGACGCCGCCAGCGGCGCCGACCGATTCAACCGCAACGCCTCCCGCGCACGACAAGGCGGTTTCCACCTTGGAACGCCTCGCCGCGCACCGCCTGCGCGGCGCCGAGCGGCGACACGACCCCGACGCCGGCCCGTCGATCGATCGCGCCCGGTTCGTGCAGCGGGTCGAAGGCGCCGTGCGGGCGGCCCACCAGCGGGACGGAACGATCCAGGTTCGCTTAAGCCCGCCGGAACTGGGCAACCTTCGCATCGAGCTGGCCCTGCATCACGGCGTCATGACCGCGAAGCTGGAGGTCGAAACGCCGGCCGTCCGCAATGCGCTGCTCGATAGCTTGCCGCAGCTCCGCGAACGGCTGGCGCAGCAGGACATTCGGGTCGAAAAATTCGACGTCGACGTCCGTCGCGATTTCAACGGCAGCGCGGGCCAGCGCGGGCCGTTCGATCGACCAGACAGCCAGCCGCGCCAGCCCCGGCCCGACGGCCGAATGCCCGCCGGGCGGCCGCGCTCGGCGGGGCTGCCCGGCGGGCGCGCGGCGGCCGGCGCAACCGCCTCCGACGCCGCGCTCGACATCCGCATTTGATTGACGCCCCCAGCCGCCCCGCCCCCGTCCAACAGATACAACGCGAGCAGTGCCATGACGCAGGGAACCGGCGCCGCCGGATCGACGAACCAGAAGTCGTCGCCGCCCACGCGATCGACGATTAACGACGTCAATCTCGACGACTTTCTCAAGCTCATGATCACCGAGCTGCAGAACCAGGACCCGCTCAACCCGATGGAGAACGACGAGCTGATCCAGCAGATCGGCCAGATCCGCTCGGTCGGCGCCACCGAGAAGCTGAGCGAAACGCTCGACTCGGTGCTGCTAGGCCAAAGCATCGCCAGCGCCACTAACCTGATTGGGGCGGAGATCGACGGCGTCTCGGACGATAACCAGAAGGTGACCGGCCTGGTGAAGCGCGTCAGCGTCGTCGACGGGCGGCCCAAGCTGCACCTCGATCTCAACCCGCGGGCGGAAGCCGCCGACCAAGAGGGCGCCGTCGAGGCCGGCGAGTACGAATACCGTGTGGTGTGGCAGACCGAGGAAGGAGAGCTCGTCGGCGTCGACCCGCTGGCTACCGCCGATGGCAAGAGCGGCAAGCTTAAGCTCGCCGGGGAGGCCCAGTCGGTGCTCATCAGCAACCTGCCGGCCAGCACCACGATGAAACAAGTCTATCGCCGCACGGCCGGCGAGGAGGATTTCCATTTGATCGGCTCGCTGACGGACGTGAAGGCGGCGACGTTCCTCGACACGACCAGCAACGACGACCTGTCCGATTACGTGCTCAGCTCCCAGCCGCAACTGCTCGATCCGATACGCGAATTCACCGTGAGCCTCAAGAACGTCGGCGAAATTCGACCCCCCGCGTCTCTAACGACCCCTTAGCACAGGTCTTACGCGTTGTACGGCCCGCGAATCACGCGAATGTACGCAAGAGAATTATTGATGCCTGAGCCGCCAAGGAAATTTGGCTAGCGGCTCGCGGCTAGCGGCTCGCGGCTAGCGGCCAGGATTAGGCCTATCCCCTCTGGCCGTCGGCCGCAAGCCGATAGCCGAAAGCCAGGCACGGTTCATTAGTCGCACAGTTTTCAGTAGTCATAAAAACCGGGACGTAGCACCGCTTCTAATTCTGTCGCGCTAATCGCGGCGAAAGCATCACGTGAACGTCGGCCGCGCGGCCCGCGCGGCCGCTCAAGGAGGAGAGCCATGGGTCTGCAATCAGCCCTGTCGACTGCACTGACCGGCATGACGGCGGCAGAAACCAAGATCGACGTTGCGGGCAACAACGTCGCCAACGCCAACACCGTCGGCTTCAAGGAGTCGAGCGTCGCCTTCGCCACGCAGTTCCTGCAGACGCAGAGCATCGGCTCGGCGCCGACGGCCAACCGGGGCGGCACCAACCCGCGGCAGATCGGCCTGGGCGCCAAGGTGGCCGAGATCACCCCCGACTTTACGCAGGGAACCGTCGAGATCAGCTCCAACCCGCTCGACCTGGCCATCCAGGGCGACGGGTTCTTCATCGTCCAGGGATCGCAAGGCGAGCAGCTTTATACCCGCAACGGCCAGTTCAAGACGAACTCGAACAACGAAATCGTTACCCTCACCGGCCAGCGGGTGCTGGGCTACAGCGTCGACGCCAACTTCGCGCTTCAGTCCACGGGCCTCACGCCGCTACGGATCCCGCTGGGCGCCGCCGCCGTCGCGCAGGCGACCGAGAACGTCGTCCTCAAGGGGGCCCTCAATCCCAACAGCGAAATCGGCGACAAGCCGGAGATCATTCAGTCGTCGATCCTGAGCGATGGATCTCGCGAGTTTCCTACCACGCAGCCAGCCGCCAGCCCCTTAGCCCGACCGCAAGACACCTTCACGCTCAGCGGCGGCGCGGCGGGCGGACCGGTCGACGCCGGCACGCAGAACTATCGCATCACCTTCGTCGACGACGACGGCAACGAGGGGCCCGCGTCGCAACTGCAGACCGGGCTGACCGTCATTCCTGGCGGCGTCGCGTCGATCACGCTCAATGCGATTCCCCAACCCGCCGACGCCGATTTCCACCGCATTCGCATCTACCGCAATAACTCAACGGTCGACGCGGACTATCGGCTCGTCACGGAGCTGGACGTCTCCGGCGGGCCCATCACCAGCTTTGTCGACGCAGCCAGCGACGCCTCGATCGCCGGCAACGCGCAACTGAACGACGACGGCCTCAGCAGCAACAGCTATAGCTATTACGTCACCTACTTCAATTCGGGCAATGGCGCCGAAAGCCGTCCGACCTCTCGCTTCGGACCGTTTACCGCCGACGCCGTCGGCGCCCCGCGCATCCGGCTCGACGACCTTCCCACCCCCCTCACCGACGAGTACGACAGCATCCGCATCTATCGCAACGTGGCGAATAACTCCACCTCGTTCCACCTCGTGGCTCAGATCCCGCCCGGCGGTTCGTACATCGATGACACGCCCGACGCCGATATTGTGCTAAACGACACCATCAACCTCGAAGGGCCCCCGATCTCCTACGGCACCCGCCTGGTCGACGTGACGTCGCGCAACGGCGCCAATTACAACAAATTGTTCCAAGTGGGCGAACTGTCGTTCTCCGGCGACAAGGGAGGGCGCCAGCTCGCCTCGCGCACGCTCGACGTCACCGCCACGACCACCGTTGCCGAACTGCTCGCCTTCATGGACGAGTCGATGGGCGTCGTCAAACAAGCGCCCGAAGATACGTTTCCCGACTCGAACATCATCTACGGCGGCGAAGTCGCCGATAGCCGCCTGCAGTTCACGTCGAACATGGGCGTCGAAAACGCCCTCAGCATCGACCTGTCGGCCTTCACGATGACCCCGGCCGCAACCGGCGTCGACGAATCGGTGCAGCTCCAGTTCAACAGCACGCAAACAGCCAACGGCGAAGGCGCCACGGCCGACGTCATCGTCTACGACAGTCTGGGAACGCCGATCAACGTCCGCATCACTACGGTGCTCGAAGCGCGCGACTCCACGGGCGCCAAATTCCGCTGGATCGCCGCCTCGAGCGACAACGAGAATCTGACCGACTTCTCGACGGTCGTCGGCACGGGCGTCATCACGACCGACGGCGACGGCAAATTCGTCTCGGCCACCGACGACCGTATCGCCGTCGCCCGCGGCAACTCGCCGGCGAATTCGCCGCTGGAGTTTCACCTCGATTTCGATCAGGTCACCGGGCTGGCGCAGACGACCAACACGCTCAGCGCCGCTTCGCAAGACGGCTTCCCCGCCGGCAGCCTCACCAGCTTCATCATCACCGAAACGGGCCGCATCCAGGGCGTGTTCAGCAACGGCAGCTCCCGCGACCTGGGCCAGATCCGCATGGCCCGCTTCGCCAATAATTCGGGCCTGCAGCAGGTCGGCGAAAACCTCTATGCCACCGGCGTGAACTCCGGCCTGCCGATCGAAGGCGATCCCGGTTCACAGGGGACAGGTTCGATCACCACCGGCGCCGTCGAGCTATCGAACACCGACATCGGCAAGAACCTGATCGACCTGATCCTCGCCTCGACCCAGTACCGCGGCGGCGCCCGGGTGATTACCACCGTGCAGCAGATGCTCGACGAGCTCATGGCGCTGCGGCGCTAGTTCGCCGCGATTGACATCCTGTCCTCCCCTCACCCGCTAGCGCGACTATCCCGCCGCTCGTCGGAGCTACCTGGCCCCAAAGGAGCGTAGGCATGTTGCCGCGGCCGCAGGCCGGGATTAATGCGGCTGTAGGCTGTAGGCTGTAGGCTGTAGGCTGTAGGCTAGAACCAGCTCTTCTCTGTCTGGCCGCCAGCCGATAGCCGCCAGCCCGGCGCTTGCTCCGGCGCTGGATCGCCGCAAATGGCTCGACCGACGGCTCTCGTCGCGCTCATAGGGATTATTCCAATTGCAGCGGCGCGGCGCCGCCGTGCGCCCTCGCCGCTTCGCATTAAGCTATGCTTGCATAGCCCGCCGCGCGACGCCGCGCAGCGGCAATATCTCTCCCTGCGCGCAGCTTGATTATGCCTCCAGAGCCAACATCGGCCGACGCCCCGCCCAAACGCGGACCGAGCGCCAAGACGCTCCTCAAAGGCGCTGCCTGCGTCAGCGTCATCGTCCTGTTGGAGGCGGGCGCGGCGCTTGCGCTGTTGCCCACGGCGGAAGACACCCAGCGAACCGCCCAACAGCTAGCAGACGCCGCCCACGGCGAGCTCCAGAAAGAAGGCGACCCCCCCTCGGGGGGCGCTCCGCCCGCCGCCGAGAACGCCCACGACGCCGAGGTCCTCCCCGAGACGCACGAGGCGAGCCTCGGCTCCTACCACGTCGTGTCGTTCAACCCCTCGACGGGCACTAGCACGGCCATCGACTTTGAGCTATTCGGCGTCGTGCATGCAGACGATGAAGCGGAGTTCGCCGAGCGATACCTGGTGCATGAGAAACGGTTGAACGAACAGGTGACGATCGCCATCCGCTCGATGCAGCCGTCGGACTTCTCCGATCCGGGTTTGGGCTTGATCAAACGGGTGATTTTAGAGAAAGTCAACCGCGCCCTAGGCAAGTCGCTGGTCCGCGAAGCCATTTTCAGCGACTTCGCGTTCATGGAGCGATAAGGCCCGTCCCGGTCGCCAGGCCCCGCGGACCTGGCGTCGATACGCTGTTCGCAGGCGGTTGCGCCGGCGCGGGCCCCAGGGCGGTCGCTATTCTGCTGGGAACGGATTCCGATGGCAGACGATTCAGATCAGGTCGGCCAAGACGAGATCGAGCAGCTTCTGCGCCAAGCCCAGGGAGCGAGCCCCCCGGCGGCGGCCAAGGGGACGTCCTCCGCTGCCGCGCCGCCCGCCTTGCGAGCCTCCGACGACAAACGCGAGGCCGGCGTCTCGCAGCAGGATATCGACCTGCTGCTCCGCAAAGCGGAGGAGGCGCTGGCGTCGATCGACGAACCCGCCGACGACTTGCCCGACGGCGTCCGGTCGTTCAACTTTCAGGATTTCAGCGGGGCTGCGCCCACTGCCGACGCGGCCACGATCGAGCTGATGCGCGACGTCCAGCTTGATCTGACGATCGAGCTGGGACGCACCCATATGCACCTGGAAGAGGTGCTCAGGCTGAAGCAGGGCTCGGTCGTGCCGCTGGACAAGCTCGCCGGCGACCCGGCCGATATCTACGTCAACGGCCGCCTCATCGCCCGTGGGGAAGTGCTCGTGCTGAACGACAACTTTTGCGTTCGCGTCGCCGAACTGATCGTGGGCGAAAGCGCTTGCGCTGGATGACATTTTTCGGAAACGCGCCGAATCGACCAGGCCGCTCGGCCGCCGGCCGTGGGATCGCTTGGGGATTGACCGCGGCCCTCTGGCTGCTGCCGGCGGGTTGCGCGACGCTCCGCAAACCGAAGGTCGTGCCCGATTCGGTGGCCACGTGCCGCCAGCTCTCCTGCGACGCCGTCGCCGCCATGCAGCGGGGCCAATGGGAGGAAGCCCATCAGTTGCTCAATAAGGCCGTGTCGATGAGCCCGGCCGACATGGACGCTCGCCGCCAGCTCGCCGAGGTCCTCTGGCAAACCGGCCAGCGCCAGGAGGCGGCCGTCCA
Organism: Pirellulales bacterium; assembly: GCA_020847515.1. GTDB lineage: Bacteria > Planctomycetota > Planctomycetia > Pirellulales > Lacipirellulaceae > Lacipirellula. The sequence continues at coordinate 6,711 of JADLBW010000107.1, forward strand.
GATGGAAACTGCCGTGCGGCTCGACCCCCGTCACGCCCCGACGGTCGTTCGCTCGGGCGAAATGCTGCTGGGCCTCGGCGCCGCCGATCGCGCGTTAGCGCGGGCCGAAGAAGCGGTGGCCCTCGACCCCACGCTGGCCAGCGCCTGGGCGCTGCGCGGGCGCGTCTACCGTCAACAGGGGAAGCTGGAGGGCGCCCTGGCCGATATGCACCAGGCGCTGCGCTACAGCGGCAACGACGCCGCACTGCTGCAAGACCTCGCTGAATTGCAGTACCTGATGGATCACCCGCAGCGCTGCCTGGCGACGTTACGGCACATGCTGTCGACGACGCCGCCCCGCGAGCAGTCGCAACAAGCGTTGTGGCTCGAGGGCCTCGCCTACGGCAAGGTCAACCGGCATGAAGACGCCGCCGCCAGTCTCTACGCCGCCAGTCTCAAAGGCACGCCGCAACCGGAGCTGCTCTATCAACTGGCTCAGGCCCAGTCCGCCGCCGGCCGCACGCAGGAAGCCCTGGCCAGCGCCCGGCAGGCGCTGGCGGCCAACGCCCAGCACGCTGGCAGCCGCGAGCTGGTAGCGCACCTGGAAGGCGTCGCTACGCCGGGCATGGAAGCGACGCTGCGGCGATAATTGTCGCGTGCGGGAGGCGGGGCCGACGCCGATGCGCGTCGTGACAACGACCGCGCACCGATGAGAAGCCGCGTCGCCGGCGGCGGCCTCCGCAGCGAATCCCTGCAATCGTTTTAACCGTCACGCGCCGCATGCGGGCCGCGCCGCGGGCTGCGGAATGCCGCGCCCGGCGCATCGGCGCCGGTTGACGCCGTGATGTATGTTTATTGAGAACTGCGCGACTAATGAACCGTGCCGGGCCATCGGCTAGCGGCCGACGGCCAGAGGGAAAAGGCCTAATTCTGGCCGCTAGCCGCTAGCCAGACTTGCAGCGCGTTCATTAGCAGCGCAGGAATCAATAGGCAACGGAGTGCGCCCCCGCCCGCTCTAACCCGGCTGGCCTTCCCCCCACCGCCCCGCCCTTCGCCCCCGCCAGGAGTTCAATCAGGATGACCGGCACGCTAGTCACTGAAGAATCGGCCTTCGTCGATCGCCGCGATCCGTATGTGATCGAAACGCCGGGCCGCGAGCGTCGCCAATTCGCCAACAGCCACGCCGAGCTCTCTCCCGAAGCGGCCGAGCTGGCCCAGGCGATCGATACCTACAAGCTGTCGCATCGCCGCCGGTTCATCAACTTCGAAGAGATGCTGTCGATCGTCAAATCGCTCGGCTATCGCCGCTAGCGGGCGCGCGGGCGTCATTGAGCGCGCAGCAGCGACATCCGCAGTTCCCGCCCCGAGACGAATCCGATCGTCTTGCCGGCGGCGTCGGACACCCGCCCCAGCGCGTCCTCGGCGACGCCCAGCTTGCCCAGCGCCGAGAGGAACGTCTCGTTGGCCGACAGCTCGACGAACGGAAGCGGCTTCACGGCCTCGTCGAAGTCTTCCAGGAGCAGGTCGACGGTCCGCACGAAGCCTGCCAGGCGCCGCTTGTTCTGCACGTCCTCGACCGGCAACAGCGTCCGGCGATGGCGCTGGGCGATGCGCAGGATCTCGCTGCGGCTCATCGCCGTAGTGACGCGCACGATCCGTCCGGCCGGGGAGGCGACGGTGCGCACCGGCTGCCCGGCGGCGGCGAGCATGGCCTGCGCCAGCGTCCGCTGCATCGGTCGCAGGATCCCTGCTTCATGTCCCTCGACGAGGATCGAGCTCAGCTCGCGCCGCGCCAGCGACATCCGCAGCTCCTGCGGCTTCTCGCGAGTGAACAAGGCCAGCACCAGGCTCAGCAGCCAAAGCAGGATCGTGACCGGCGCAAACAGGACGGCCGCCGCGACGATCGCCGGCGTCGAGCGCCGCATCAAGCGATTGGGTGCGTTGTAGAAGACGTTCTTCGGGAGCAGATCGCCGCAGATGAACATCAGCGGCGTCACCAGTAGCGGCGGAACGATGCTCGCTAGCGTCCCCCCGCCGGGATACAGCGCCTCGGTGGCCAGCACCACCGAGTAAGAGGTCAAGTCGTTTGCCACGTTGTTGCCCACTAGGGCCGTCGCCACGAATACCGACGGCTGGTTGGCGAACCACAGCAGGATACGCGCCATCCGGTCCCCGCCCTTGGCCTCCATGACCAGCCGCAGGCGCGTCATGCGGAAAAAGCCGGTCTCCGTGCCGCTAAAGAACGAATTCATCAACAGCGCGCCCAGAAACAGCGCGACGGCGCCCGTCATGGCAGCGGTCCTCCGGCCGGGGGTACGGCGAGCTCCACCTTGACGGCGCCCCCCTCTTCAGCCTCCAGGACGTGAAAGCGGAATCCGCTCCACCACAGCTCGTCTCCTTCCACCGGAATCCGCTGCAGCTTCTCCTGCAGAATGCCCGCCACGGTGACGCTCATCGACGGCTCCAGCGGCACGTCGAAATGGCGGCTCAGACGGCGGAGGTTGGTGATGCCGGTGACGTGCCAGCGGCCGGCCCCCACCGGCACGATCGACGACGTCGCCAGCAGCCGCGCGCTGCGGCTCGACTCCGGTTCGAAGATCGTCTCGGAGATGTCCTCGATGGTGATGATGCCGATGGTCTCGCCGTATTCATTGATCACCGCGGCGATTTCGCGCTCCTGACGGCGGAGCTCCTCCAGCGCCGAGGCGACCGTCGCGCACCACGGCACGTACGCCACCGCTTGCGCGTACTTCTCCAGATGTTGCCGCGGCACGGCCGTCAGGTGCTTCAGGGCGACCGCTGCGGTAATCTCATCGTTCTCGTCGGTGACGAGCAGGTACCCGCCCGGCGGCAGCCGCCCCTCGAGATGCTCCAGGTGGACCGGGGCGTGAAACGACTCGTACTGGTTCCGCGGGCGCATCACTTCCTGTACCGTCAACTCCGACAACAGCACGATGTTGCGCAAGGCCGACTGCTCCAGCGCCGCCAACTGTGCGTCGCTGGTCGACAGCTCGATGGCCCGCTCCAGGTCGCTCACTTCCAAATACGGCTCGCGCTCGAACTTCGGCAGCAGCAGCCGCTGCAGGAGGTTGTTCGCCCCGGCGACGACCGGCATCAAGGGGTCGAGCACCCGCACAATCGCCGCCAGCGGCAGGCTGGTCGTGCTGGCCAGCAGCCGCGGCTGTTGCACGCCGACGGTCTTCGGCAGCATTTCGCCGAACACGATCATCCCCAAAAGCGAGCCGACCATCAGGGCGCCCGACTCTCCGTGCCGCGACTGCGCGTTGAGCCGGAACTCGACGACCGATCCCACTACGAAAAAGCCGAAGCTGAAGACCAGGTTCCAGAACAAGATGGCGGTCAGCAGCCGGTCGGGCCGGCCGAGCAGTTCCACCGCGGTCCGCTGCGCGGCGTTGCCTTTCTTGAGCGCCCGGCGGTCGTCCGCCTGCAGCGAAAAGATGGCCGCCTCGGCGCACGAGCAGAACGCCGACGCCGCGGTCAGCACCAACATCGCGAGGAAGTAGAGGCCGAATTCCTGGATCATGGCGCCGTACGCCGCGGGGCCGCCCCCCCGGCGGCTCGGACCGCGGCGGTCGCCCGGGCACGGCGATCCCCCGGCGGCAACGACTGGCGCCGATTTCCGCGGCTGAATCTCCGGCGGCGAACTTCCATTGGGCCCTCGTGAATCTTACTGGGCGCTGTCGGCTGTCCCCTGCCCCGGCGGCATGGCGCCCGTTCTCGTGCGACGCCCCGCGGGCGCATCGCGACCGGCCAGCGAGTCTCCCAGCTACAAATCCTTCGCCGTCGTGCGGCCGGTTGCCACGTCGAACTCATACACGGCCGGTATCAACAGGGCCGCCGTCGCGAAACCGTACATCGCCAGCGTCACCAGCGTGGCGGCGCCGTAGCCGCCCTGCAGGAACGCCGAGATCACGTAAAAGGTCGCCCACGGCGCGAGCATCGACGCCCACCCGATGGCATGTGACGGATTGCGGCGCCCCAGCACCACGAACAGCCCGATCCCTCCGCCCAGCATGAACGCTGCGAAGGCCAAAAGCTGCGTATCGAAATCGGTCTGAAACGCCACCATCATCCGCATGCACACCGCGACGCCCAACAGCAGAAACAGCAGCGTCCCCAGGCTCACGCCGACCGCGGCCCGCGACTCGGGGTACATCATGCCGACGTGGATGCCCAGCATGGTCACAAAGCCGTTGAGCACCGCCAGGCACGCCAGGATGAACAGCAGGTTTTCGGTCGACAGACGCTCGTACCACCACAGCCCCACGCAGAGCGCGGCCGGCAGCAGGATCATCTCCTTGGCATTGTAAAGCACGCCGCCGAACTTGCCGAAAATGATTTCCTTGGGCGTCAGATCGGTGACCAGCAACAAATCGAGCGCCCGGGCGTCGCGCTCGTTCGTCAGCGACGTTACCGCCAGCGCATTGACCAGCACCAAGCTGAGGACCAGTAGCGGCACGAGCGGCTGGGCCGCCGCCGGCAGCGCGGCGCCGCGCGCTGAGCTCGGCTGCGCCGGCAACAGTCGGATCATCGCGGCGACGCATCCGGCGAAGATCGCCGCGTACGCCAGCCGGACGACGACGACCTTCTTGCCATAGGCCCAGGTGCAGATCTCGCGCCACAACACGGGGTTGTCCCACACCTCGCGCGTTCGGCCGGGCGCCGCGTGCACGCTTCGTCCGGGCGCCGACTCGGCGGCGGTCTCCGGTTCGAGGCGCTCGTCCTCGCGCTGCATCCGCGCCTCGCGCGTCGGGTTCCAGACGCGAACCAGCGCAATGGCCGCCGCGTTCAATAGCGCCGCCAGGCCCAGCGACGTCAGCATGAACAGCCGCGCCGCGTCGCCCAGCGCCGGCGCGGACGGGACCATCGGCGCCGCGTCGATCGTCGGCCGCGCGGCGGCGAAGATCGCCCGTGCCGGGCTGAGCGCCTCGGCCCAACGGGCGGTGGAGACGCCGCCCCACGCCGCGCCGAAGGCGCCGGCGCAGATCGCCTCGCCCGCCAGTAGCCATAGCACCAGCGCCAGGGCCGTCATCGCCAGCGATTGAAAGGTCTTCTCCCGCCACAAGGCGACGGTCGACCCTATCGCCCCGGCCGCCAGGGCCGCTGCCAGCGTCACGCCGCAGACCCGCGCCACCTGCAGATGCGATACGCCCCCCAGCAAGGCTAGCAGCATCAATAGCGGCACGCCCGCCAGCACCAGCACCAGCACCGTCAGCATGCTGGCCAGCAGCTTGCCGAGCACCAATTCCGAATTTGTCAGCCGGGTCATCAGCAGCAGTTCCAGCGTCCGCCGATCCTTCTCCTGCGCTACCGCGGCCGCCGTGAGCAGGGCCGAAAAGGCCGTCGCTAGCGCCAATTGCACCGGCGCCAATAGCGAGAAGACCGCGGCGCCGAAGCGGGCCAGGTCGCCCAGAGTTCGCACTGGCTGCGATCCGAAAAGAATCAGCCACGCCGTGCAGACCAGCCCGAACAGGCTGGCCACATACACCGCCCGGATGAAGTACAACCGCCAATGGCGCGGCGCCGTGGAGAGTTCGCGCGTGAATACCGGACCGACGAACAATCTGCGGTTTCCTGCGGGGGTGGACGCTGCCAAAGCATAGGCGGCGCCCGGACCGGCGCCCCGCTCCCCGGAGGCGACGTCGGCTGGGGCCGCGGCGCGCGAGCGGCCGCTTCAATATAAGCGTCCGCCGTCGGGCAGTCGAGCGACGGCCAATCGCCCCCGCGCGGCCCTTTCACTCGGCGTCCCGGCCTGCGCCGGCGACGCGGCCCATTTGCCGGGAGCCGGCACGCCCACTATAAACGTGGTTTCTATTCCAACACGGCCCCTCTTAGCCTGAGCAGTCGCCATGCCGCACCAATCGCTTCCTTCGATTTCGACGGTCCTTGCCAGCCTGCTTGCACTAGTCGCCCTGCAGCAAGCGGCCTCGGCGGCCGATCAGGGGCGAAGCCCCGACAAGTGTCTGGTCTTCGTCGGCGCGTACACGCAGAACGAGGGCCAGGGCGTCTACGTCTGCGATTTTGATCTGCAACGCGGCGAATTGGGGCCGCCGCGGGCGGCGGCGGCCGTCGCCGATACGAACATCAGCAATCCGTCGTTTCTGGCCGTCGCTCCCCAGGGCGATTTCCTCTACGCCGTCAGCGAAGTGGCGGACTACGCCGACCAGAACACGGGCGCCGTCGCGGCGTTTGCGGTCGACCCGGCCAGCGGCGCGTTGACCTTGTTGAACCACCAGCCTTCGGCTGGCGCCGGCCCCTGCTACGTTGCGCTCGATGCCAGCGGCAAGGCGGCTTTGGTCGCCAACTACGGCGGCGGATCGGTGGCTTCGTTGCCGATTCAGCGCGACGGCAAACTGGCCCCGCCCGCGAGCAGCTTTCAGCACCAGGGCTCAAGCGTAAACACGCAGCGCCAAGAAGGGCCGCACGCCCACTCGATCAACGTCGACCGGCAAAACCGCTTCGCCTTGGCCTGCGACCTCGGCACGGACCAGGTCGTCAGTTACCGCTTCGACGCTGCCAGCGGCAAGCTCGAACCGAACCCGGCCGGAACGACAAAAATGCCGCCGGGCTCCGGGCCGCGGCACCTCGCCTTCCATCCCAACGGCCACTGGGCGTATGTCAATGGCGAGCTCGATAGCACGGTGATGGCCTGCGCCTACGACGCCCAGCGCGGCGGCCTCGCCCAACTCGGCGTCGTCCGCACGCTCCCTGCGGACTACGACGGCAGCCAGAATACCACCGCGGAGGTGCAAATCCACCCCAACGGCAAGTACCTGTACGTCTCTAACCGAGGCCACGACAGCATCGCCATGTTCGCCATCGATGCGACCAGCGGCAAGCTGACGCCGCTGGGCCATCAGCCCACCGGCGGTAAAACCCCGCGGAACTTCGGCGTCGATCCCTCGGGCCGATGGCTGCTGGCCGCCAATCAAGACTCCGGCACGGTGACCGTCCACCGCATCGACCCGGCGACCGGCAAGCTGGCAGCGACGGACAATCGGGCGGACATCCCGGCCCCGGCGTGCGTCAAGTTCCTTGCTCACTCCCCAGGCAAATGACGTAGCCGCCCGCAATCGGGCTCCCTCCTCCGCGGATCGTTGGCGAGGGACCCGCGCAGGCGCCAGGCGGCGAACGCATCTGGCCAATCCACGCCGCGGCGGGCGGCGCCAAGCGGGCGTCCACAAGGCATATCCCTAGCAATTGGCCGCGCCAGGCTTTCCAATAGACCTGGTGCGGGGCTGCATTCGCGCCGCTGTTGCGCGCGCAGGGAGCCGACGCAAACGACCCTGAGTTTGTGAAATTCCTGCCTGCGAACGCCCGCGAAAGTGCGCGAAAGGGAGGAGAGAAGACCGCGTTTGACATTTCACCCCCTTTCATTCGCGTCAATTCGCGTGATTCGGAGGCAACCTGATCCGCCTAACGGGCCCGCGCAAAGACGCGCATCTACGCGAATGAATCGCGCCATAAACCGCCATCGCATCAACGCTTGCGCGCGCTTGTGAATTGTGTCGCCAAAAATGCACATCGCGCGACGCATGCGAAAAAGCGACAAATCCACGCGCAATCCAGCGGTGGGCTCCCCCCGCAGGCTCGTTTAAGCTAGTGCGTAGAGGTGCGTTCCTTTCCGATGCACACGCTGCTCCGACAAATCGCTCTGGCCTGCCATTAGCCGCCGGTTGCCAGCCGCCAGCCCGACCAAAGGTTTCTTCGATGCTTCGCCTCGCCCCTGCCCTGCTGCTTGTGATCAGCTCCGCCGCCGTAGCACGCTCCCAAGAGGCCTCCCCCGCCGTCCGACCGGTCGATAAGGCGTCGCTCAAAGTGATCGCCGAGCAGATCGAACCCGGCCTCCGCGGCCAGGCCGACCGGCTGGCAGCCTATGTCGACTACTTCCGCCACAAGATGGTCAGCGACGTGCGGCTGTTCGCCTTCGCGGCGCAGGCCGAGCCCGAAGCGGCGCACGGCGTCCGGCTGGCCGGCTACGTCGAGTTCCCCGAAACCCGCGCGGCCATCGCCGAGTATTTCGCGATTCTCGGCTTCGACCCGGTGCTCAACGACCTGGAAACGCTGCCGACAGAAGCCCTGGGAGAAGAGCGTTTTGGCTTCGTCAAGTCCTTCAACGCCCTCTCCTACGCCGAGCCGGCCGAGAAGGAGGTCGTCACCGACTGCCTGCTGGGCGACCCGCTGTTTCTGCTTCGCGAAGAGGAGGGCCACTTCCTGGTCCACGGCGGCGACGGCTACGTCGGTTGGGTCGCCGCGAAAAACGTCCACCGCGTCGACGAAGGAAAGTTTGCCGAGTATCTCCAGGGGCCGCGGGTGTTTTTGCTTACTGACCACCCTTCCAAGGATTCCGCCGCGGGCGTCGAAGCCCCCGCCGGCGGCCGGCTGAAGTTCGTCCGCGAAGAAGGAGACGACTACGTCGTCCTGCTTCCGACGGGCGAACCCGGCAAGGTCGCACAGTCGAACAGCGTGCTCCGCCAGCCTCCCCGCGAGCGCATCGACGTCATATGCGGCTCAGCCCGCGAGCTGCTGGGCACGCCGTACCTTTGGGGCGGCAAAACGAAACGCGGCGTCGATTGCTCGGGCCTGGTGCAAGTCTCCTTCGCCGCCGGCGGCGTGAGCGTTCCCCGCGACGCCGACGAGCAGTGCCACGTGGGCCAGCTCACCGGCGCCCGCTGGTCTCGTGCGGCAATGCAACGAGGCGACACCCTCTACTTCCTCAACGGCAACGGCCGCGTCAGCCACACGGGCCTGTACCTCGGCGACGGCCAGTTCATCCACGCCGTCTCGCCGGTGGTCCGCATCAACAGCTTCAACCCCGACGACGAGAACTACGACCCCGCCCGCGACGCCTCGTTCGCCTTCGCCCGCCGACTGTGGAAATAGCAATTCATCTCGCCTGCGAATCACGCGAAAGAACGCGAAAAGGGAAAGGGGAAGATTCACTTTCAGGTGTATTGTCTATTTGCGTCAATTCGCGTGATTCGCGAGCAACTCAATTACATGGGCCCGCGAATCGACGCGAATGAACGCGAATGACGTCATACAGAACGATCGCCGAGGCAGTTGCAGCGAACGATTTATAAGGAATCAGTCGGGAAACGCTCCTCCCCTCCTTTTCGCGCCCTTTTTGCGTATTTCGCGGGCGCTTTCCGAATTGCATAACCGACAAGGGCTCTAGAAATGATCTGTAGACTTCGCTCCATAGCACTTGCGCTAACCGCCGTGATGGTCGCGGGCACGTCGCCGGCCGCAGAGGTCGGCGAGCAAATCAAGCGGACCGGCGACGAGATCATGGTCTGCGGGCAGCTCTTTCACACCACCGCCCCGGTCGTCCTGTGGACCGATCCGGGCGGGTACGACGCCTACCGCATCGAGCGCCGCTTCGCCCCGCTGGAGAAGGCCGGCTGGGCCGAGACGGTGCAGGAGCTGCCGGAGTTCCGCAGCAGCGGCCCGGCCCGCTACGGGATGCGGCTCGACGGGCTGTCGGCCGACCAGGTCGAAGAGGTCCGCGGCGGCGGCTGGCCGCTGTCGATGCTGCAAGAAGTGGTCGACCAGTTCGTCATCCACTACGACGTCTGCCCCGTGAGCCAGACCTGCTTCAAGGTGCTGCACGATCACCGCAATCTCAGCGTCCACTTCATGCTCGACGTGGACGGCACGATCTACCAGACCCTCGACCTGAAGGAACGGGCCCGCCACGCCACGATCTCCAACAGCCGCTCGGTCGGCATCGAGATCGCCAACATGGGCGCCTATCCGGTGGAAAACCAGGCGGCCCTTGAGAAGTGGTACGAGACGCACGACGGGGGCGAGATTCGCTTGCGCCCCGCACGGGCCTACGACGAGCTGGGGGTCCGCACCCCGTCGTTCGTCGGCCGCCCGGCCCGCCAGGAGCTGATCGTCGGCGAGATCCAGGGCCAACAGCTCGCTCAGTACGACTTCACACCCGAGCAGTACGAGTCGCTCGCGAAGCTTACCGCCACGCTCTGCAAGGTGCTTCCCAAGATCAAGTGCGACTATCCCAAGGACGAAGCGGGTAAGCTCATCCCCCGCAAGCTCGACGACCAGAGGTGGCGGCAGTACCAGGGCATCTTGGGCCATTATCACGTCCAGCTCAACAAGACCGACCCCGGCCCGGCGTTCCAGTGGGACAAGGTCATCAACGGGGCCCGCGAGCTAATCCAATAATCGTGGAAGACGCTCACCGGGGTCGGGAGCGTTTTCACCGGGGTCGGGAGCGGTTTGCGACTGGCGACTCTACCATCGGAACAGCCTCTCCAGTCGCAAAACTCTACCGACCCCTTCCGCGCTTTCTGCAGAGATCGCTGTCCGGCAGTGCGAGCGTCGCAAGAGCTGTCTGTCTTACCTGCCGGTTTGACTACGCTTGGTAACGAAGGCACAGGGGTCAGGAGACTTTTGCGACTGGTAAATCCATTCGCCCAGCCAACCCGCGAGTCGCAAAAGACCCCCGACCCCGGGGTCGGGAGCGTTTTGCGACTGGCCACTCACCATAAATAACCGACCTTCCAGTCGCAAAACTTTCCTGACCCCTTCCGCGCCGCCGCCGTGATCGCTGTCCGGCAGCGCGAACGTCGCTGCAAGTTCCTGCCAACCTACCGGTTTCACTCAACGTGCTACCTCCGCCGGAGGGGTCGGGACACTTTTGCGACTGGCAAACGCACTCGTTAGACCGACCCCCTGGTCGCCAAAGACTCCCTACCCCGCGCGCCGCAGGGTATCGATTCGCTCCGCCAGCAGCTAAGCTACTAGCGGCGACTGCTTGTCTAAGGAACAGAACCCGTGGCCGAGAACCCTGCCGAGAAGTCCCGCGCGCCGCTGGACGTGACGGCGATCAGCCGGCGGATCATCGCCAACGTCGAACAGGTCGTCGTCGGCAAACGCTCCCAGATCATCCAAGTGCTGGTCGCCTGGTACTGCGAGGGGCACGTCCTGCTGGAGGACGTCCCCGGCGTTGCCAAGACGATTCTCGCGCGGGCCTTCGCCCGCACGGTCGGCTGCACGTTCAAGCGGATCCAGTGCACGCCCGACCTGCTGCCGACCGACGTCACCGGCGGGTCGATCTTCAACCAGAAGCAGAGTGAGTTCGAATTCCGCCCCGGGCCGATCTTCGCCCAGGTGGTGCTCGCCGACGAGATCAACCGCGCCACGCCGCGCACCCAGGCGGCGCTGTTGGAGGCGATGGCCGAAAGCTCCGTCACGATCGACGGCCAGACGCATCGGCTGCTGCCGCCGTTTCTGTTGATCGCCACGCAAAACCCCGTCGACCACGAAGGGACCTTCCCGCTGCCCGAGGCCCAGCTCGACCGGTTTCTGGTCAAGCTGTCGCTGGGCTATCCCAGCCTCGACGATGAAGCCCAGATGCTCGAGATGCTCAAGCGCGAGCATCCCCTCGAAAAGCTGCAGCCGGTCCTCGCCGCCGAGCACCTCGCGGCCTGCCAGCGGGCGGTGCGGGCGGTGCACGTCGACGCGAAGATTCGCCGCTACATCACTGAGATCGTCCACGCCACCCGCGCGCACCACGACGTGCGGCTGGGCGGCAGCCCGCGGGCGTCGATCGCGCTGTACCGCACCGCGCAAGCCGTCGCCGCCATCCGCGGCCGAAACTATGTCGAACCGGACGACGTGAAGCAGATGGTGCAGTCGGTGCTGGGGCACCGGATTATCCTGCAGCCCGAAAGCCGGCTGCAGAACGTCACGGTCGCCGAGATACTCACCGACGTCCTGGATGAGACGAAAGCGCCGCTGATGGAGGCCCCGGCGGCGGTTCGCACCTAGATTGAAGCGTGTACCCGCTTCCAGCCCTCCCCACAAGGGGTAGGGAGCCGGAGCATGCACTCGTTCGATTGCCGCTGCGGTGAAAGATACCGGTTATCCATGCGTTGGCTCGTCATCGCCGCCGCCGTCTTACTGCTGGCCGTCGCCCTCGATCTGGGCCTGCTCGCCTATGCGATGTACGCCCTGATTGGCGTGATCGTCGTCAGCCGCAAGCTGGCCGACGCCTGGTCCGGCAGTCTTACGGCCGCGCGGCAGATCAATCGCAGTCGGGTTAAGATCGGCGACTCGGTCGCGGTCGTCATCACGCTCGAAAACCAAGGCCGGCTCCCCGTCCCCTGGCTCTTGCTTGAAGATCTGCTGCCGCGACGGGCGATCATGTTCGATCCGCCGAATCTGCAAGTGACCGGCCGGCGTTTGCAGCTTGTTTCCTTCGGCGGGGTCGCGCGCAAGACGCTGCTCTACCAGGTGAAGTGCAACCGCCGCGGCTACTATCAGCTCGGGCCGCTAGTGGCTGAAACGGGCGACGTCTTCGGGCTCTACCGCCGCTACCGCGTGCTCACCGAGCCGACGTTCGTGCTGGTCGTGCCGGAGGTGATTCCGCTGGCCGGCTACGACATCGCCTCGCGCCGCCCGCTGGGCGAAGTCCGCATGGCCCACCGGCTGTTTGAAGACCCCACGCGGATCGCGGGGGTCCGCGACTACCTGGCCGGCGACCCGCTCAATCGGATCCACTGGGGCGCCACTGCCCGCACGGCGACGCTCCATAGCAAGGTCTACGAACCCTCGACGGTCGCCGGGGCGACGATCCTGCTCGACTTTCACGAGCAGTCGTTCGCGGCGAAGGACGAGCCGGTGCGCTCGGAGCTAGCCGTCACCGCGGCCGCTTCGATTGCCGGGGCGATCTGCGAGATGGGCCAGCAGGTCGGCCTGGCCACGAACGGCCGCGACGCCGCCGATCGCATTCGCACCGAAGGCTGGAGCCACGAGCAGCTTCATACGCGGCGAGCCGCGCTGGCCGCCGGCATGCAGGACAAAAGCCAGCGCCTGCGGCCGATCGTCGTGCCGACGAGCGACAGCAACACGCAACTGCGGCTGATCCTCGACACGCTCGGCCCCGTGGAGAAGACCGACGGGCTCTCGTTCCCGCAACTGGTGCACGAGACGTCCAGCCGCCTGCCGCGGAGTGCGACGGTGATCGCGCTGCTCACCGCGGTCACGCCGGCCGACGCGATTGCGCTGGGCAGCCTTCGCCGCCGCGGCCTGGCTGTGACGGCTATCATTAATGTATATGACCAGTACGACTACGCCCGACTCGCCGGGCCGCTCGTCGCCGAGCAGATCGACGTACGGCAACTCCGCGATCGGGCGGCGATTCCGCAGGTTTGTTTGCAGGCGATTGCGCGTTGAATTCCTCTACCCCGAGCCGTGGGGTTACATGATGGGTGAAGAACGCAAATTATGCAGATACCTTCCGGTCCCTCCCCTTGATGGGGAGGGTTAGGGAGGGGTGGTGAAGCATGTACCAGCTTCGCGCCCACTTCAGCCCTCTTATCCGGGCGGAGCGTGCTGGAAGCGTCGTTTTCAATAGCAAAATGGTACCAGTGTTTAACGACATTTTTGCGCCGAACAATCCCTCCTTTAACCCCTCCCTTCCAGGGCTTCGCGGGAGGGGGGATTTAAGACAACCATGGCCAAGCTGCGAATGACCAACGCCGATTACCTGGCCATCGCCGTCAGTCCGGCGCTGGTGATGGCGCTGGTCGGCAGTCTGGTCTTCTTCCTCATCGAAGTGTTGTACGTCGGCGAGTATTCGCTGCGGCTGAACTATGTGTTCGCCTTGTTTGTATTCGCCACGGTGCTGATTTCGCGGATCGCCATCGAGATGGGCGCCGAGTTGGCGGCGATGTACAGCCTGCCGTTGGGACTGCTCACCTGGCTAGCGCTCGAGCGGTTCGTCGAGCACCCGGGGCCGCTGGGTTGGCTGATCAATCTCGGGCTTCTGGCGGTCGTCTGGTGGTGCTCGCACAAACTCACGTGGGACTCGACGGTCATCGACGACAACGAAGATTCCTCCGGCGAGGGGCTGCTCGGCCGAATCGGCGTCGACGAGTCTGAACAGCGGGGCGTCGACGCGCCGGCGGCGACCGATAACGAGCTGCTCGCCGACGACGCCGCGGCCGCCGAGGCGCCGTGGTGGAAGCGCATCTTCCGCACCCGGCAGGGGCCGCACACGCCGGGCTTGTGGGTGCTGTACTTCTCGCTGGCGGCGCTGCCGCTGTTCGGCGTCGGCCAGCACTGGATCCCGTCGGCCGACGTGGCCCGCCGCCGCTACGCCTTCGGTCTGCTCTGCGCGTACGTGGCCGCGGCGTTGGCGTTACTCGTAACGACCAGCTTCCTCGGCCTGCGGCGTTACCTGCGGCAACGACGGGTCGAGATGCCGGCGCCCATGGCGGCGACATGGGTGGCGCTTGGCGCGGTGCTGATCGTTCTGGTCATGTTCGCTGCCGCGCTATTGCCGCGGCCCAAGGCCGAGTACGCCCTCGCCCGCGTCCCCTGGCAGGCGGGCTCGCCCGGCGACAACTCGGCCAACCGCGTCAGCATCGGCGAGGAAGGTACGATCGACCCAGCGGCTGAGGACCGCGTGACGAGCGACAGCCAGCGCGAAGCCCCGCCAGGGGACGAAGTCCGCACCGAGGGCCAAGAACCCCTCGACGCAGATCACGGCCAGTCGCAGCAACAAGCTGAAGCGGGCCCGCAGCGCCAGCAAGGCCGCCCAGTCGAATCGACCAGGAGCGAATCGACCAGCAACGAATCGACAAACGGCAAGGGAACAGCCAACGACAGTGGCTCGAGCAACGCCCCCAGCGACGGACAACCTGCCGAACAACCGAGCGAGGACTCGCAGCAATCAAGCGAGTCGGGAAGTTCATCCCCCCGATCCGACGCCTCGCAACCTCCGTCCTCATCGCCCCCGAGCCCGCAGCGCCAGCAAGGTCCTCAAGACTCCGAAACCGCCAACTCCGCCGCCCGCCGGATGTTCGCGCACCCCCGCGGCGCTTTCCAGCCGCCGCAGGTGCTGCAGGCCGTGACCTCGTCGCTCGCTAACCTGCTGAAGCTCATCCTCTATGCGCTGCTGGCGCTGGCGATCCTTTATCTCGCCTGGCGCTACCGCGCTGAGATCGCCCGCGCGCTGGGCGAAATCCTCCAGCAGCTTCGCAGCTTCTGGGCCCGCCTCTTCGGACTGCGCGAGGCCGCCGTCGCCGGAGAGGAAGGCGCCTCCGCCGCGGCCGCCCCGCGCCGCCGCACGTTCAGCGAATTCGCCGATCCATTCCTCAGCGGTCGCCACGTAAGCACCTCGCCGCAGGAACTGGTCCGCTACACGTTCGACGCGTTCGAAGCCTGGGCCGGCGACCATGGCCGGCAGCGGACGCCCGACCAGACCCCGCAGGAACTGCTCCGCGGCGCCGTTTCGCCGCACTCGCCGCTGTACGAACCCGCCAGCCACTTGATCCGCCTCTACAGCGAAGCGGCGTACGCCGCCCGACCGATCGACAGGCAAGCGGCGGGCCGCTTGCGCGAACTATGGCGCCTGATGCACGCGCCGCCCCCTCTCGGCCGGAGCGAAGTAGAGGCGCCGCGTTAGTATGACCGACTCGGCGATGGCGGCGGCGACGTCCGTGGCGGTCCGCCGAAGCGCAACCCGGTGCCCCGCTTTACTATGCGGCTCAAAAGGTCGAATCGTGGCTCCGCGGGCAGCGACGCGAAATGGGCGCTGGCGTATATTGGAATTGGCAGTAATTCAGTTGCATTTATGTCGCGAGCCACTTAGTTTGAGAACGGGCGTCAAGCTCTGCCGGTATCCAGCGCCGCCGCCACGTATCGAAAGGCCCCGCTCATGAAGGGAAGTATTCTGCGCGCCAGTTGCACTAGCGTATTGCTGGGCGCGTTTCTTCACGCCCTTAACGCGCCGGCGGCGACAGTTGTCTTGAGCGCCGTCGATGCCGGCTTTGTGACCGAAGTCGGCGGGTCGGCAAAGGGCGACGGGGCACTGGCTCCCGGCGCCACGTTTAATTATTCAGCCGGGCGAGAACTCCACTATGCGCCCGGTTTCTACAGCTCGATGCTTGCGCCGATGGATCGCAAGAATTACTTCGTATTTGATTTGACCGGCATTCCCGCCGCCATAACGAGCGCCACGATCGCGTTGTACGCGGGACCTGCCGTGCCGCCGCCCTTTCCCATGGGAACGCACGGTTATGAAAGTCTCGATCCCGTGGAAGTCTATGGCTTAGCAGCGACCTCGGACATGGCGGGCGCGTTGGCCGACGCCGCCGCTCTGAAACTTGGCAATGCTGTCGGACCTAGCGAATTCGACGGTCCCGGAGATCCGCTCATTGGCGTCGCCGTCGCGCTATACGCTAAACTGGCCGCCGGGCCGGTTCCCTTGGCCGCAAAGACGTTTTCGCCGCTCGACGACGGGACCGTGGCCGTGTTGCCCTTCTCGCCCGACGGGGTGATGTTCCTCAACTCCTTTGCTGGCGGGCCGATCATTCTAGGAGGCAAGGTAATCACGGCGATGCCGCCGGCCACTCCGCAATCGCTATTTGGCTTCACGGGACCCGATATTGACGAAGGCGGGCCGTTGATTCCGATGCTGGAAGTGACATTTATTCCAGAGCCTGCGGGCGCGACGCTGGCGATGATCGGATTGGCCGTCGCCGCCGTCTTTCGACGCACCGCCTGCGGCTCTGCCGAGCCGCGCGTCTCGTCGGCGTTCAAGTAGCAGGATCGGCGCGCGACATCATAGCTCCTTTGGACGGCACATGCACCGTCTTATCGGGCCGGCAGCAACGCGCTAGTAGCTTTTGGTCAGCGCAAGAGGTCCTCTTCTTGCGCAACAACTGATAGTGCGCCTAAAGCTATGCACGTTAGAACAGGCGCTGCATTCAATCAGCCCGGCGCCGGGTCAGCGACCCACTACCCTCGCAGCGCCCAGCGCATTAGCTCCGTGAACTTCGGCGAGGCGCCTTGCCATAGGATGCCGATGCGGAACACGCGCCCGGCGAGAAAGATGCCGGCGGCCGTCGCCACAACCAATAGCGCCAGGCTGGCCAGGATTTGCCACAGCGGAACCACGGCGTCGGAGGCCAGCCGCAGCGCCATCACCAGCGGCGTCGAAAGCGGAAAGAACGAGCCCCACACGGCCAGCGGGCCGTTGGGCTCGCGGACGATCTGCAGCCAGCCGAATAGCGGCAGCGCGATCAAGAGCCAGATCGGCAGCAGCAGCGACTGCGCCTCTTTCGACTGCGTCACGGCGGCGCCAATCGCCAGGAAGATCGAGCCGAACATCAGCACGCCGAGCGTTTGAAACGCCAAGAACCACGGCACGAGGTCCATCGGGATAAGGTCGGTCCAGCCCTTGTAGCGGGCGACCGCATA
>JADLBW010000108.1 GCA_020847515.1 Pirellulales bacterium
AACATCAAGCGCCGCGCGGCGGGAACCTGGCAGAATCTCCCGCCCGGTGCGTGGGCCACCGCGTGGCGCCGTATGGCGGACCGCCGCGATCTGGCCTTGTCAGGCAAGCTAGGCCCCAATCGCCGCCGTCGTGGCCAACGTCGCGACCATTCGCTAGTAAAGCGGGCTTTACCAACGGAGATCGCTGGTAACGTCCCCTTTACCAGCCGCCACGAGAAAACGCCCGAGGAGCGAACTCCGCGGGCGTTCCAGGCGGATCGGACCGAGAACCTACTTGGCCAGGACGAACTTGCCGCCGTCGGCCATCTTGAAGCGGGACTCCTTCTCCTTGGTTCCGATCTCGCGGGTAAGCGCCGAATAGAGCGTCCGGTCGGGCGTCTTGCCGCCCGGCGACTTCCAGATGCCCTTGGCGGCCAGCGCGTCGATCATCTCCTTGGTCGTCATCGGCTCCCGCGAAGCTGCGAGCAGCTTCGCCGCTGCGTCCAGCGCGCTGGTCTTCTTGACCTTCGATTTACTCGCGGCGGCGGACTTAGCGCCCGCCTTCTTCGCACGGGCTGCTTCGAGATTCTCCGTCTCGTCGAGATCGAGTCCGCTACGCGGCGCATCGCCGGTTCGGGGCGAGGCCTTTGCCGGCTTCTTCGCTGCCGACTTGCTGGTCGGCTTCCGGGCGGCGGGCTTCTTGGCGGTCTTCGTCTTGGTCATGGTCGTACTCCTCAATCTGGCAAAAGATGGAAGGGCTGCCATCGTCAGGCGGCGGGAACCACCCGCCGCGACGCGCCGACCTCGGCGCGTTTCGGCTCATCGCTTAGGGACGCTGAAGAAATCAGCCAGCAGGTTCGGGTAGCACTTCCCCTGGTCGGTCGCGCCGCACAACGGGCAGGTGTAGGTGGTGCGGTAGTAGGCGTCGGCGCCGCGGCCGATGAGGCGGCGGCTTTGGACGCGTGTCATCTCGACGCGCTTCTGGCATTTCTTGCATCGCGTTTTCATGGGATGGTCTCCTGGTTGGGAGGGCTACAGCCCGATTCGTTCGATCACCTCGTTGAACTCTTGGACGCCGATCATTTCGAGCAGCGTCTCGCGGAACCAGGCGACTTGGTCGAGGGCCCGTTCGTTCTCTGGGGCGCCGCTGCGGTAGTTGCCGGCGGGTTGCAGCAGGGCGATGATCGCGACGACTCCTTCGGGCGAGAGGTTGTCGCGGATCGCCCGCTCGAAGGCGGCTTGGTCGACGGCGCCGGCCTCGGGGATGCGTCTGCGTTTGGACATCGTGGTTCTCCGGTGGCAGGGAGGTGGGGATTAGGCGTCAACGGCTTCTTCATCCCGCTCAGCGGCGCATGCACCGCAAACCAGGACGCCGTCGGGGAACTCGTGCATCGATTCGTCGGCGCCCCACACATCGCAGTCGTCGCAAGCGCAAAGGCCCGCGGCGCCGAGGGCGTCTTCGATATGCAGGCCGAGGTCGTTCGCCGTCGTGGCACCGGGATCGATCTCGTAGGCGTTGGCGAGAAGGCCGCCGGTGGTCGAAATGGTGGATTCGCATCGTGGTTCTCCGGTTGGTGGTGAAAGGGGCCGTCGCCCGCACCGCGCGGGCGGCGGCGTCGTGCGGTTAGCGGCAGGCCTTCAGGTGGCGGCGAAGTTCGCCCAGCGCGTCGATCGCGTTCAGGTCGTATTCGCGACCCCAGCGGACCAGCGTCTCGACGGCGTCCCAGGGCTTGGCGGGGTCGACGACCACCGCGTCGCGGCCGTGGCCGTCTTCGTCAACGAGCGTCATCAGGTCGTCCGCCAGTTCGATCTCGTAGTCCATCGTTTCGTCTCCCGTTTCGGTGTAATGTTCATGCGTACATCGCATGACACGACAGTTACCTCGGGTCACGGAGAACATCCAGCCAAGGGCGAAAAGAATCTGAGAGATTCTTTGGCGGCGTAAAAATGGCCAGTAATTCCGACAATTCGCAGCCAGGCGGCCTCAGCCCGGCCGCCCTCGCCGTGGCCGACGCCGCCAAACTCCTCAGCCCGGTCGGAAGTGCGCCGGTCACGCGCGAGATGATCGAGGCGGACGTGGCCGACGGAGCGCCTACTAACGCCGACGGGACGCTTCACCTCGTGCTGTACGCCGCCTGGCTTGTCAGCCGGCTGTCGCAGGAAGGATCCCCCGATGGCGCATGACGTTCGGCGACTGAAGCCAGGCGAGCTCTGTCGGTTGCTCAATTCGACGCCGCTAGGCGAGGTAATCAGCGAGCGACAACTCCATCGCCACCGCACTCGGGCAGGCCTGCGGATCGGTGATGGCCGGCACGTTGACCTGTTGCGCTACGTCGCCTGGCTCGTCGGCGAGCGGCACGCTCCCAAGGCCGAGCCTGCCGGCGACCCCTACGAGCGAATGAAGGAGCGTGCCCGCGCGCGGAACGTGGCGATCGCCATTGCTGGACGCGACATCGGCGATCTTCCAGAGGTCGTGAATCCCGGTCGCAAGGCGAAGGCGGCGACCGACTTTCAGTACTTCTGCGAATGTTACTTCCCGCTGACTTTCCATTTGCCGTGGTCGCCCGATCATTTGAAGGTGATCGCCAAGATCGAAGAGGCAGTGCTGCACGGCGGGCTGTTCGCGATGGCGATGCCGCGAGGCAGCGGCAAGACGACTATCTGCGAGTGCGCGTGCATCTGGGCCGTGCTCAACGGCCACCGGGAGTTCGTCTGCCTCATCGGTAGCGACGAAGGCCACGCGATGGATATGCTCGACTCGATCAAGATGGAGCTCGACGGCAACGAGCAACTGCTGGCCGACTACCCGGAGGTCGTCTTCCCGATCCAATCGCTCGACGGAATCGCCAACCGCTGCAATGGCCAGCTCTATCAGGGGGAGCGTACTCACATCGGGTGGACCGCCAAAGAGACCGTCCTGCCGACGATGCCCGACAGCCCTGCCAGCGGGGCGATCATCAAGGTTGCCGGGATCACCGGTCGCATCCGCGGCATGAAGTACACACGCGCCGACGGCAAGACGGTGCGTCCCTCG
>JADLBW010000109.1 GCA_020847515.1 Pirellulales bacterium
CATCGCCTTCCAGAACGGGCGGCGGCGCCGCCGGGGGGAGCCGCCGATTCAGAAAATCGCGAATAAGCAGCAACTCTCGATCGGCGAAGCGATGGTATTCAAGTACCCGAAAGATTCGGAGCCGTGCCTGCTACTGCGGACCAGCGAAGATTCGTACTTGGCCTATAGCCAGGAATGCACCCATCTGGCGTGCGCCGTGACGCCGCAATTCCGCGAGCAGCGGTTGCTGTGCCCGTGCCACCACGGGTACTTCGATATGGCGACGGGTCGGCCGTTGGCGGGCCCCCCGCGGCGACCGCTGCCGCGCATTTTGCTCCAGATTCGCGGCGACGACATCTACGCGGTCGGGATTGAGAGGAGCATGGTATGAAGCGGATCTTCACGCGCGAGCAGCGAATGACGATCGTCTACGGCATTCTTTGCATCGTATTGATCCTGGTCGTATTACAGTTGTGGCTGCTTACCGCTACGATGAACGCCTTTCTTGGGGGCGACGAAGGCGTGATCTGGCCTGCCGCGGGGGCCAGCGTCGTCTGCTTGCTGCTCAATTTGGGCTTGCTGCGCCATCTGTACCAGATCGAACGTTCTAATCCGTAAACAATTCTTTGTTCCGCCTCTATGGAACCGACTATTCAGTCCACTGCCGCCCCGACGGCGGCGTCCACGGAACGCCACGAATCCGCCCGGGAAGCAGCCAACGCCCCTTCCCCCGACAGCACGCGGCAGCTCGTGCTGGCGACCGGCGCGTTTGCGTGCTGCTTTGCCGTCTTTGGCTCGGCTTCGGCAATGATGCCGATGTTGCGCCAGCAACTCGGCCTCGACAGCGTACAAGTGAGCGTGGCACTGGCCCTGCCCGTCTTGCTGGGAAGCCTGGGCCGCATACCGCTGGGCATCCTCACGGACCGTTACGGCGGACGGCAGGTGTTCCTCGCCGTCATGGCTATGGCGATCGTGCCGGCAGTGCTGATGGGTTGGGTGACAGAATATTGGCAACTGCTGGCGTGCGGTTTTTTCCTGGGGATCGGGCTGGCGAGTTTTGCAGTCGGCGTCGGCTTCGTGAGCGGTTGGTTTCCGCCGCAGCAGCAGGGTAGGGCCCTGGGAATTTACGGCGCCGGAAATATTGGCCAGTCGTTGGCGGCCTTTGGCGCGCCGCTGATCGCCGGCGCGCTGGGCTTCGCCTGGGGCTTCTGGTTGTTCGCGCTGCTGACGCTGGTATGGGCGGCGTTCTTCGCGGCGGCGGCGCGTAACGCTCCGCTCCGCGGCGCGGCCAAGACATGGGCGGACTTCGCCGCCCCGTTGCGCCATCCGATGAGCTGGATTCTCAGCCTGTATTACTTTCTCACCTTCGGCGGGTTTGTGGCGATGGCGATCTACCTGCCGATCTTTCTTACTGAAATGTTTCATCTCACGCCCCGCGACGCCGGTCTGCGCACCGCCGGGTTTGTCGTGTTGGCGACGGCGATGCGACCCTTGGGGGGGATGCTCGCCGATCGCGTCGGCGGGCAGCGAATCCTGCAATATGTCTTCCCAGTCACGGCGGCGATGGCCATTTGCATGGCCTACCCGATGATCAGCTCCTTTACTGTCGGCGCCTTGGGTATGGCGGCCGCCATCGGACTGGGCAATGGCGCAGTGTTCAAGCTCGTGCCCGACCATTTCCCCAAGGCCGTCGGCAGCGTGACGGGGCTGGTCGGCGCCGCCGGTGGGTTGGGCGGATTTTTTCCGCCGTTGGCGCTGGGTAGCATTCACCGCACGACCGGCTCGTTCACCGGCGGCTTTTTACTGCTGTCGGCGTTCAGCGTCCTCTGCTGGGCGATCTGCAGCTTTAACGGTCGTAAGAAACGCGTCGTCTCGCTGGACTCGCTGGCATAGTCCTGAAGCGGACGGGCAGCCGTGCGTCCGCCCGAGCTACGGGAATGTTCTTTCAACGGCCCGCGAACGCTCAAGCGACGTCGTCGTCGCAGCGGTCGGCGCCGGCTATTGCTGAGGCTTCTCAGCGGCGATCTCGTAAATCCGCAATTCGCGCGGATTCATCCTAACTTTAAGGTTCACCGTTCCCTGCTCATACTGTCGTCGCTCCCGGCGACGGCCGTCGTCGTCCAAGAGCACGACCTCCCCTTCGCTGGGAATCGGATACTCCGGGCGGCAAATCGCGACGTGCAGCGGCAACTCCTGATCGGCAATGTTCGCCAGCACGACGGCCACGTCGCCATCCGGGGCGCGCCAGGCGCTAGCCAGCCCTAGCGGTACGCTCTTGGTGCGCTCCTGTACGGCGTTCAATTGACCGGCGTAGATCGACAGCCGAGAAATCGGAATCTCCGCCCGGGGCGCATTGATGCACGGCGGTCGCAAGAACAGGCCGTCGCGCAAGTATTTGAGCGCCTGGCTTCGCATTCGAGCGATGCGCAAGACGTAATCGATCTCGTCGCGCCGTTCCGCCAGTTGACGCTCTTGGAAATTGGCGATTGTCGGCTGTTGTCCCCACACGAACGAGCGGGCCTGCTCGAGGCGGAACTGAGTGGCGAATTTTCGGTCCAACAGCTCCAGCGGCGCCTGGGGAGCGTACTGCGGCGGCCACAAGTCGTCGTACGGCGGTCGCGTTAGCGAAGAGTAATTTCCGTACTGCGTTGCACAATCGTGGTACACCGCATTGAACAGCGGCAGCGGCTCCCACGCGCCGTCGCCGCTGTAACGCTCCAGGCTTACCTGCAACGACAGCATCGCGTCGAGGTAGGGCAGCCATCCTTCGCCGCATCCCTCGCCGGCAAGCGCGATCGGCTCGGCCAGACGGCCGCGGATGTCTTCCGACAACTGCTTGAAGCCGTCCATCCAGTACGCGCCCCCACCCAAAGGGTGTCCATGGGAAGGATCGTAACAGGAGAGGCTGGAACAGGCTTGATCCATGTAGACGCCGGCAACCCCCAGGTCGCGCAACGCCCGCTCGGCCAATCCGGCGTATTTATCCCGCCAGAAGCGGGTCCCCATGCACATCGATGCGCATGGCGCGTTGACGAACGTGTTATACACTTCCGGCTGAATTGCACCCTGGGCGTCTTTTACGGCATAGGCGGCGGCGTTCTCGGCGGTCCAGCTTCGGGTCGTCATGCCCCAAAGTCGTTGGTTCATGTAAATCACTGCGTTAACATCGCGTCGCCGCGCCTCGGCAACGGCCGCGCGAAAGCTCTCGGCGCCCTCGCGCGGCGGGAAGTACTCTGGGAAGCCGACGTCGTAGGCGCAGCCATGCCACCAGTGCCAAAATATGTTGACTGGCGCTCCGGCATGTCGCCGCAGCGCTAGGGCAGGCTGCAGCACCTCGGGGGAACGCCCCCGGTTCCATATCCACAGCCCGGCGTCTCGAATCCAGGCCGGCGTCAGGCCTCGCCGCACGCGACTCTCGCGCACCCACCACTGCGCGCTCGCCCACTGCCGATACAATGCGGCCGCGGTGAACCAATCGCCCTGGAAGACGCGGATCTCGGTGCGGTAGGGGACGTCGAGCCGCATGGGGCGTTCCGCGCCGGCGACCTCATGCTTCACCTCCAAGCCCAACCCGCTGGCCCCGTCGCCGAAGGCGGAAAACTGCTTGCGCAAGTGCTGCGCGTCATCCACCGAAACCATTAGCCCCCGCCCGTCGCCGGCGTAATAGGCGAGAAACTGCATCGACAAGATGCCCGGGTAGTCCCACGCCAGTCGACCGGCCCGCCCGGGTGGCGTGTTCACCAGTCGGCGGGCTTGGTCGGTCGCCTCGCCGATCCATTGGGGGACCAAAAGGACTTCTCCGCTGGCGGGCGTCAACTGCCCGATGCGGGGATATACGATCGCCCGCGGGGCGAGTCCGCCCAGACCCTCTATGGCTAGCGACCACCGGCTGACGGCGTCTGCATCAGCCAGGTCAGCGCGGGCCAGAACGGCGAGTTTCGGCGCCGCGACCGAACTAAAGCCTGACCAGACCAGTTGGATCGATCGCGAGCCAGGCGCAGCTCGCCAGGAGAACTCGGCGGCGTCGCTGGGCTCAAGCGTCGTGCCGTCGCGAAATTCCAGCGTCCACAGCGGGCTGGCGTCGCCGATCGCCAGAAACTCGACGTGGCGCTTGAGATCGATGATCTGAGCGAGATTGCCGCGGCCCTTATCAAAGTCGAGTCGCAAGGCTTCGCTGCTAACGCTCGGCGGCGAATTCGTCGTCTGCCCGATCCCTTCGCTCACCGACAGCAAGCTCGCCAGGAGGACTAACCGCCGAATGTGCAACATAACGGCCCGTCACTGCTTCTGAGACGGCCCGCGCCGCCGGAGCGGTTCAACCTGACTTGAGAATCCCCGCCACGACGTTGCTACTGCTGCCATCCACGAGACTTTCGGCGCCGGTGGGGCGGAAAAATGTCACCTGCGGCTGCTCGAGCCCCAGTAACTGCAGGAGCGTGGCATGGTAGTCGCGATGCGTAACGACGTCGTGAACGGCTCTGTGCCCGACCTCATCGGTTGCCCCGTGGACATAGCCTCCCTTAAAGCCGCCGCCGGCGAGCCACATACTGAAGCCGTAGGTGTTGTGATCTCGGCCGATGTTCTTTTCATTCTCGATCACCGGCAGCCGGCCCATTTCGCCGCCCCAATGAACCACCGTCGTGTCGAGTAAACCGCGCTGCTTCAGATCGGTCACCAGGGCGGCCGCCGGCTTGTCGGTCTTGCGACAAATATCGGGCAGCGATTGTACGATGCCATTGTGGTGATCCCAGGTCTGATTGCCCGTGAAGATCTGGACGAAGCGCACGCCGCGCTCCACCAGCCGCCGGGCGATAAGACACCGGGCGCCGTACTCCTGCGTGGCTGGATCGTCGAGTCCGTAGAGCCTGTGGATCGCCGCGCTTTCGCGAGAGAGATCCAGCGCCTCCTTCGCCGCCACCTGCATGCGCGCCGCCCGCTGGTAGCTCTCGATGCGGGCGGCGAGATCCCATTCGCCATTATGTTGGGCCAGGTGATCGCGGTTAAGCGTCTCGATGTACGATAACAGGCTCGCCTGCGCCGCGCCGGCAATTTCGGGCGGCGGGTCGAGGTTCAGTATGCGCGGCTCTTGCGGCCGAATCACCGTTCCCTGATACAGCGACGGCAGGTAACCGTTTTGCCAGTTGCCCACGCCCCCCACTGACAGTCCGCCAGGATCGGTCAGTGCGACATAGGCCGGCAAATTCTGCGTTTCACAACCTAAGGCGTAGGTAACCCAGGCGCCTAGCGAGGGGCGGCCGGGGAGGATGTCGCCGGTGTTCAGGGCATTAATCGATTGCTCGTGGTTGTTGACGCCGGTGTGCATCGAGCGGATAAGGCAGACGTCGTCGGCGATGGCGCCCAGGCAGGGCAACAATTCGCTGAGTTCCATGCCGCACTGGCCGTAGTTGCGGAACTTCCAGGGACTGGCGAACAGCTTCCGGCTGGCGCCGGCGACGTCGTCGTACTTGATATCTCCGGCGAAGTCTTGCAGATGGCGTTTGGCAAGCTCGGGCTTTGGATCAAACAGATCGAGATGGCTGGGCCCGCCTTGCATGAACATCGAGATCATCGCCGTCGCCCGCGGCGGGCGGGCGGGAGCTTGCGGGCGCAAATCGAACGATTCGCGCTGCCCAGGCTGCGCTGGCGGCGCGGCGCCTGCGCGATCCTGCGCCAGCAGCCAATGCAGCGCCAACCCGCTCAGTCCGAACGCCTGCTGCGAAAGGAAGTGACGACGGCTATGGCAGCATGCGGGCATACGCTATTCCACGTACAGAAAGCCGTTGGAAACGATGAGCGACTGACAGAGGTTAGCCAAGGCCCGGTGAGCCGCCTCGGAGGTCTCAGGCGGCGAGTCCGGCGCGTTTCCGGTCAGCAGCCCGGCCTGTTCGGCAAGGAATCTTAGCCCCGCTTCTTCTTGCCCGGCCGACGGCGCGCGACTGTACGCCAATTGCCATGCCCGCTGCAACCGGTCGGCCGCGACGCCGCCCGCCTCATGCTCGATGCGCGACGCCATGGCATCGGCCTGCTGGCGTACGAAGGCGTTGTTCAACAACAGCAACGACTGGGGCGCGTTGGTTGAACTGGCGCGGAGCTCGCAATTGGGCGACATGGTGGGCAAGTCGAAAGACTCCAAAAATCCCAGCGGCATCGAACGCTGCACCTGGATGTAGACGCTGCGCCGAAACGCGTCTTCTCCCAGATCCACGGCCTTGCCGGTCGGCCGACCGGCGGAATCCCGCGTGTCGGCGCCTACGACGATTTGGCCCACCTCATCGGGCGTCACGGGCGTTGGGGGGCCGAGCATCTTAGTCGACAAGCGGCCCGAAACAGCCAGTATCGCGTCGCGAAGCATTTCAGCCTCGAGCCGCCGCATGTTCATCCGGGCCAGCAGGCGATTGTCGGGATCGATCTGTTCCAGTTCCGCGCGTCGCGCGGAGGACTGGCGGTAAGCTGCGGAGGTGACGATCAACCGCTGCAGCCGCTTCAGTCGCCAGCCGCCTGCCATGAATTCGTCGGCCAGCCAATCGAGCAATTTTGGATGCGACGGCGGCTGACCGAGCATGCCGAAGTCGCCCGGCGTCGCGACGAGCCCGCGGCCGAAATGGTTCAGCCAAAAGCGGTTGACCAGCACTCTGGCCAGCAAGGGATGTCTTCCATCGGTCAGATGTTTGGCGTAGGCGAGTCGCCGGCCGCTGGTGGGTAGTTGCGGATCGTCCGCGGGAATCGAGAACCCGCTGTCGTTGAGCACCGCCAACTCGGCGGGGGCCACCTCCTGCTTCGGCGTATTGAAATTGCCGCGGGCGAAGAGCTGCGTGGCAGGAATCTGGCCGGGCACTTCCGTCAGGCAACGCACGAAGTCGTCGGCCGGCATCCGTTTTTGCACGGCTTCGCTGCGATCGTCCCACTTCTTATTGAAGCTCGTCAGCCGATCCGGCAGGTAGAGATAGACGCTGCTACGATCAACATTGAGAAACGGATGCTGCTCGATAAGCGCCCGTTGTTGGGCGCTTCGCTTGTCAGCGGGGGTCTCGTGGGCCTCCCGCGCGGGCGCTTGCAGTTCAGAGGGCAGCTTTGCCAGCTCGCCTTCAAAGGTCTGCCTGACGAGTTGATCGAGCTCTTCGTTTCGCTGTCTCGCAATTTCTGCCAGTTCCGCTTGAACTTCACCGGCCTTGGCGCGGGTTTCGTCAGTCCACAGGCTCACCAGCCGGGCGTCGGACGAACGCCAATTCTTCCAGTCCAGTGCTGGTTCAAAAATCGCGCGGAACGCGTAATAGTCGGCTTGCGAGATGGGATCATACCGGTGGTCGTGGCATTGGGCGCAACCCACAGTCAGACCAAGCAAAGCGCTGGAAGCGATCTTGATGGCGCCGGCGACGACGTCATTGCGGGCCACATTCTGATCGACGGCCCCGTCGCTGGTGCCGTCGGGGGCCATGCGCAACATACCGGTGGCGATCAGCCGATCAGATTGCTCGGAGGTCAGATTGGTCAGGGGCGGCGTGAGCAGCTCGTCGCCGGCAAGCTGTTCGACTATGAAGTCGTTCCACGGCTTATCGCTATTGAACACGCGAATCACGTAGTCTCGATACCGATAGGCCCATTTGCGCTGCCGATCCAACGCGCTGTAGCCGTCGCTGTCGGCATAGCCGACGACATCGAGCCAGTGACGAGCCCAGTGCTCGCCGTAGGCGGGCGAAGCAAGCAGCTCGTCGACCAAGCGTTCGTAAGCGTCCGGCGACGGGTCGTTGACGAACCGCTCGACGACTGACGGATTCGGCGGCAGGCCCGTCAAGTCGAAGCACACCCGCCGCACCAGCGCCGCCGGATCCGCCGGCGGGCCAAAGCCCAAACCCTTCTCCTCGAGCGCCGACAGCAAGAACGCATCGATCGGGTTACGAACCTGTTCTCCGTGGCGCACCGCCGGTACAGGCGGCCGCTCGATCGGCTGGAATGACCAATGGCCCCGCTCTTCATCGCTGAGGGCGTAACCGGAGGGCAGTTCGGCGGGTTCCTCCCGAGCCGTCTTGGCGCCGGCGTCGATCCAGCGGGCGACGAGTTCAATCTGTGGGGGGGTCAGCTTCTTCTCGCCGGGAGGCATTTCGCCGGCAGCGATGCGCTGGTAAATCAGGCTTGCGGCGTGGTCGCCGGGGACTAAGGCCGGTCCCGAATCGCCTCCCACGACCAGCGAACGAGCCTGACGCGCGTCGAGCGATCCTTCGCGCACCTCGGCTTCTCCATGGCAGTGCCAACAGTGGGCTTTGAGGATCGGCCGCACGTGCGTTTCGAAGGCGACGGGCTCGCTTGGGCCTTCGGCGCCGGCCGGGCGCAGGCCGGCAAACAGAATCACCAAGCTCGACAGCAATTGCCGCATGGCCGACTTCGTCGAGGAATGCCAGGACTGCGAGGAATGCAGATCAACGCCGCGTGCATTGTAAGCCATTGCAGAAGCGTGAGCGACCCTCCGAACCCCCTTCGACGCCGCCAAACTGGAGTCCTTGGGCAGATTCAGCGATGCTCGCCTGTCGGGTCGACGTTGCGAGTGCGTACGCCTGCGACCGTGCGGAGGGCGAGGACGCGGGCTATCGCGGCGGCGCTCAACGCCGCCAAGGCCAATAGCGACGAGGCCTCTGGCACGGCGGATGAAGTCGCCGCGAAGGCCGTCAATGAAAAGTCGTCGATCGCCAAGCCGTGGTCGAGACCCGCATCATTGGTCTCGGTCCAGCGGAGCCATAACGTCTGCCCAGCGGCCCAATCAACGCCGGCGACGAGTCCCCCGCGATTGCTTACCAGGCCCTTTTGATTGCCGTAAATGAATCGAGTGGATGAACCGGAAACGGGCCCCGTCCAGTCGAAGAAGCCGCCAGGAACGGTCCAGGAGACGTCAGCATAGGCCGCGCCAAAACCGTATTGAAACACCATCGTCTGCGGCGCGGCGCTCGGGGCGTCGCGCCACTGCTCGCCATTGAAGCTGACCGAAAAGCTGTCCAAGGCGACGCCGGTAGCGTTAGTTATGGCAACGGAGATGTAACCGGCGACCGTTCCCTCGGCGGCGGCGCCAAAATAACTGTTCCCTGCAGCCACGCCGCCCAAGGCACGGTCGGCCCCCGTTGCGCCGAAGCTATAAAAGCTGCCGACCGTATCGGTACCTCCGGAGGCGCGGATCGACGCCAAGGCGCCGCCCGCTGCGTTAAACAAGCTCCAGCCGGGAAGGGTGGCGTCGTTCGTCCACAAAAGATTTCCCATGGCAAGCGAACTGAGGCTGTCAAAGTCCTCGCCATATTGTTCGCCGACCGTTGAATAAGCGACGGCCGCGTAGGTAGGAGCCGGCGAAATCAGCGCGCCGGCGGGCAGCAGATACGCGAAGATGAATAGAAAAGCTCTCATCAGTGAGATCTCGACCTGCGGCGGCGTAATGCCACTGCGACGCCAAACGGGCCCCAGCCGCCTTTCACTGCATCGGACCCGAGCTGCAACACACCGCGAACCACGCGATGCACCGCCTCCGCGTCTCACGGCCGGAGTATGGCTGAGTCATTGGCATGCCATCGCGACAGCCTGACGCCTCTAGCGTGGCAGTATGGGCACTTTCAACGTGTTGCGTCAACTCGCCAGGGTTTTCGGTAGTGGGACGTTTTAATGTAGTCATCTCGCTCCGGGAGATGACTTTCCGCTCGCGGAGCGAGCGGTCTACCCTTTCTTAGGCAAACTGCCCCATTAGCGGGCTTTCGCGGCCGCACCAACCCGCGAGACGCGGGGGGACTGTCAACGATGGTGGACGTTGGATCAGGCGGTGGCTGGAGGTTAGGGGTCGGAGGCCAGAGGTCGGAGGGCAGCAGGCAGATCGGCGCCTGCGCGCGATGGGGTTGGCGCGACTTCGGATAACGAGCCCGCCAAGACCGCAACTACGCGCCATTGCGTCCGTTGGCTCGTCTTCTGCCTTCCGTCGACCTTCCCGGACGGCGACTTGTCGCGTATCCCGCGCGACGCAATCGTGCCCGACTCTGCAAGGGCCCGCCGAACTTACGACATATGTTGTTGCGAGTAAACGGGATGCCGGTGCTGTTATGAAACGGCATACGGAGCCGAATGGCGCCGACTTTGCACGGGGCATTGCCCTCGCAGTCGATTACAGGCCTTCTCAGGGCAAAGGGGCTGGCGATGACCGTAGCCGAACGTAAGCGGGCGGAAGCGGTTTCCTACGCGGGCGACTTGATGGCGAGTCTGCCGCTGTTGGAAGATCTGGTTAGCCGCGACCAGTTGCCGTACCTGGCGAGGCTAAACGAGTGGGCGGAACTGGTCGTCGAACTTGCTGACTGCCTGGATGCAGAACTGCCAGGGTTTGCCGGGATGTTGCCGCGAATTGATTAAGTCGGTCGATCTCACTTCAAACAATAAGGGCGCCGCCGCCGAAGCGACAACGCCCCTATGCCTGCGCTCGCCCGATGAGTCGCCGTAATTCCTATGGAACTCGGCCGTTCAGAGACCACCAGGTACCGACGCACGCACTAGGGTAAACCCCAGCGGGCGCCAATTGTTTCGGGTACGTTGCCAGCAATGCGGCAATCCGCGATTACTTGCAAGCGTAGCGGCCAATGGCAAGTGGTAGACTTGCCTATGGCCTTGACGAAACCATCGCCCGTTGCGCCTTCGTGCCGTTCATGCGACGGCACGCCCCGATGCCCGACTTGCCGCGGCCAGGCGTTCCTTACTGGTCGCACGCCGTGGGAACGGCTTCACTGCCCGACATGTCAGGGCAGCGGGCTGTGTCCCGGATTGGGCGGAGAAAGGTGCGGCGCCGATTTCCATCCCTTCGCAAAGCAGTATGCGAAACGTTCCCGGCTGAATGAGTAGTAGTCCGCGACCTCCTCGGATTAATAAAGACTTGCAAATCGGCGCCGTGCGAGGGAGAACGTCTGGCGCCGCACTGTTAAACGCGAACATCCTACGCCGGATCGCTGAGCGGGTGGCGTCCGGGCGTCGCGTTGCGCTGAAGCTGGCCTGCATAGAACGCCTCAGAAGGGTAGGGCAGCGGCGGTTTGGGACTTGGGCAGTACGCAAGTTACTTTGGCAGACACTACGCGAATAGCGCGCCGCAAGAAAGAACCCAAATGAGTTGCGGCATAGATTCTCTTTTACCTAGAACGCGGGGAAAGAACGTCGGTCATGTCGATCAATACTTCGCGACGTACCTGGTTGCAGACAGCGGCATTGGGCGCGGCAGCGCTTCAAATGGGAACCGCGCTGGCCGGCGAAGGCGTCATCCAGGGGTTTGAAGAGGAGCCGGCGGATCCCGCGGCGGCGGAGGGATGGCGGCCCAAAAGCGATCGGAAGATACGCGTGGGGCTGGTCGGCCACGGGGTGTGCAAGTTTGCCGCTGCGTTTGGGTTCCAAGATCATCCAAACGTCGACGTGGTTGCGGTCAGCGACCTGGTTCCGGAGCGCTGCGCGGAGTTGTCCGCGGCGGCGCGGTGCAAAACGACGTATCCGTCGCTGGAGGAGCTCATCAAGGACGGCGCGGTCGAAGCGGTGTTTATCGCGACTGACGCCCCCAGCCATGCCCGCCATGCGATCCTGGCGCTGGAGCACGGCAAGCACGTGGCCTGTGCCGTACCGGCGTGCTTTGGCAGCTTGAAGGAGGCCGACGAGCTGTTCGATGCCGCCAAGCGGGCCAGCGGCCTGAAGTACATGATGTTCGAGACTTCGTATTACCACGAAGATCTGCACGCCATGCGGCAACTCTACGGCGCCGGCGCCCTGGGACCGCTCGTGTACGCCGAGGGGGAGTATTACCACTACATGCCCGAGCCGATCGACTCGTATCGGGACTGGCGGGTGGGATTGCCGCCGCAGTGGTACCCGACCCATGCCAACGCATACTACACCGGCGTAAGCGGCGGGAAGTTTACGGAGGTATCGTGCCTGGGAATGCCGAGCAAGCTGCCGCATTTGCAGCCAGGCAACAATCGGTACAAGAACCCCTTTGGCACGGAGATTGCGCTGTTGCGCACCGGCGAAGGAGGGACGGCCCGGATGGCGGTGAGTTGGGACACGCCGGGGGCCTCCGGTGAGATGGGGCGGGTTCGCGGGCAGCAGGGTTCGTTCTACGGCAAATACGAAGGGCTGGGTAAGGAGCCGACGACGACGCAGCGGCCGCCGTTACCCCCAACGGTCGCCCCCGGCGGGCATGGCGGGTCGCACGGGTATCTCACTGACGAGTTCGTGAGTGCGATCCTCGAGGACCGAACGCCGCTAGTGGATGCAGCGCAGGCGCTCAATATGACCGTAGCGGGGATCGTGGCGCATCAATCGGCGCTCAAGGACGGGCTGCTGATGAAAATCCCGCAGTTTGCGGCGTAAGGCCCGCGGGCTAGAGGGCGTGAGGCGACGACGACGGATGCGGAAATCCAAGCATCCTGCTGAGCTGCGCCGCCAGGAGCAAAACTGGAGGCAAAGCCCTCCCGCCCTCTCATCTTGGCCATGCACCGGACTATGATGGCGGCATGGGCGGTGGGCGACTCGCTTGCTAAGCCGCTATACGCGCGACACGCCAGTGCGCATGATACAGTCTCTTCGTGAGCTTTCTTTCTTTTCAATAGCAGGATCTATCGCACCATGGGTTGCCGCGCTGTTTTATTCGCTGGTGGTTTCTGCGCTGCGCTGGCCACGGCGTGTCTCGCTCGGGCCGACAAGCGGGTGCTCGTCATCGGGATCGACGGGGCCGGCGGGAGCTATTTTGAGGCAGCCAACACGCCGAACATCGACGCGCTGGTCGCCAAGGGGTCCGCCCGCTTCGATTGGCTGAATGAGGCGGCCTTGGCGCCCAATCCGCCCGAGGGTTATGGCGCCAGCGGCGTGAACTGGTCGACGATAACGACCGGCGCGTCGGCGGCCCACCATGGCGTGACCGACAACAGCTTCACCGGCAGCCGTTACGACCAGTACCCGCACTTCTTCAAGTACATCGAACAGCAGAAGCCGGAGTTGTTCACGGCGTCAATCGTCGATTGGGCGCCGATTAACGACCTTATCCTTGGCAGCGGCACGGCCGATCTGGCGCTCGGGGGGATTAGCGACAACGCCGTGCGCGACGCTACGGTCAACTTGATGCAGACGGGGAACCCGCATGCGGTATTTCTACACTTTGACCAGGTTGACGCCGCCGGCCACGGCATTGGTTGGGGAACCGGCGCGTATTACACGGCGCTGGCGAACGTCGATGCGCTTGTCGGCAATATCATGGGCGCGCTCAATGCCCGTCCGGGCGTCGGCAGCGGCGTCGAGGATTGGCTCGTCATGGTCACGGCCGACCATGGAGGGGAGGGGACGTCACACTTCGCCAGCCAGGGCCTGATCAACTGGAAGACCCCCTTTGTGATCAGCGGCCCGTCGGTGCCGGACGGAATCGCGCTCCAGCAGGGGACGCTTCGCGACGTGGCGACGACGGCGTTGTGGCACCTGGGGATTGATCCGTTCAGCACGGCCGTCGACGGCAACGTCGTGGGCATCCCGTTCGGCTCGCCGAACGGCGTCGTGGGCGACGTCAATCAAGACGGCGTCGTCAGCGGCAACGGCAAAGGCCCCCTGGCGACGGATGACGTGACGGCGTTCGTCGCCGGCTGGATGACCCGCGGCCATGCCTCGGCGCCGGCGGCGTATATGCATGGCGATCTCAACCTCGATCGGGTGACGGACCTTAGGGACTGGATCATTCTCAACCGACTCAATCCGGCCATGGGGCAGGCGGCGCTGGCCGGACTGGCCGTGCCGGAGCCCGCCGCTTGGATCCTGGCCGGCGTCGGAATTGCCCTGGTGGCCCGGCGGCGGCGGATGGCGCGACCGCCCCTAGGCCGGTCCCGCTCGGCCCAGGCGAGAATTACGACGGTAGTCGCAGTGATGAGCGGCGTCGCCGCCTGCGTTGGCTTAGGCGAATGGCCATGCGACGCGGCGATCGTCGACGATTTGATCGGTCTTTACCAATTCGAGGACGCCTTCCTCGATACTTCCGGCTCGCCGACCGCCAGCCACGGCATACCGGTCGGAAGCCCGCAATTTGCGCCCGGCAAGATCGGCCAGGCGATGCAACTGACCGGCGTGCAGGACTATCTCAGCCTGCCGCAGACGGCGGAATTGGACTTCGGGACCACGACGGATTTCTCGTTGTCGATGTGGATCCGCCAGGACGATTTTCTGAGCGATCCGGCGGTGCTGAGCAACAAGAATTGGAACTCGGGCGACAATGTCGGCATCAACTGGGCGGTGAAGGGTAACGGCATCTTCGATCTGAACACCAAGGCCGGCGGGGGCGCCCGGCGCGACCTCGACACGGCCGCCAATAGCGCGTCGCTGGGGGTAGGCGCGTGGAGTCAGGTGACCATGACCGTCGATCGCGATGGGGCGACGAAGCTGTACATCAACGGCGTCAACACCGGGACGATCCCGGTTACGTCGCAGGGTTCGTTCAACGGCTCGCTGCCCTGGAACATCGGACAAGACGGCACAGGCGAGTACGGCGTGGAGTTCACCGGGGCCGTGGACGAACTGGCGATCTGGCGGAGGGCGATTACGTCCGCCGAGGCGACGCAGCTTTACAACAACGGCGCCGGGCTCAACCTCGGATCGCTCGTCGTGGAATCGCGATTGAAGCTCGTCATCGATCGTACGACTGGCGACATAGCGATTCAGAACAATACGGGCCAGCCGCAGAACCTCATCGGTTATCAGATAAAATCGGAGTCCGGGGTGTTTAACCGCGCGGCCTGGACGCCGATCGCCGGTCGGCTAGACGGATCGGGCAGCGGCGCCGTGGACCAGCAGGATTGGGTCGTGCTCACAGCGCCGAATTCTGCCTACGACCTGAGCGAAGCCGCGCTCGGCCTGGGGACGATCGCCGGCGGGGGCCGGATCGATCTGGGCCATGGCGTATGGACCCGGTACTTCGAGGACCTCGGCGACGTCGAGTTCCTCTACGCCGACGGCGTCGGCGACGAGCCGCTCAGCGGGCTCGTGGAGTTTCGCGGCAATGGCGGGGCGTCGTACCTGCCGGGCGATCTCAATTTCGACGGCTTTTTGGATAGCGACGACTGGCTGACGCTGGCGGGCGGCTTTGGCGGCAGTCTGGCGAACCTGTCGGCGGCGGCCCGCTACCGCCGCGGCGATCTCGACAACGACGGCGCGCATTCGCTCGACGACGTCGCGATATTTCGGCAGCAGTACGACGCCGTGCATGGCGCCGGGGCGCTAGCTGCGATGCTGCGAACGATCCCCGAGCCGACCGGTATGGCGCTGCTCGGCGTCTGCGCGGCGGGGGTCCTGGCGGTGCGGCCGTCTGGCCGTTCGCGGCGATGCCGAGCGGTTCTGGCGCTGGCGCTTGCGGCGCTGTTCACGTCGGCGGATGCGACGGCTGTAGCCGCCGTGCTGTTCCAGCAGAATTTCGACGGCTTGGCGCTCGGTCCCCACGTGGACGAAACAACAGCCGGATCGAACGTATGGACGAACGCCCCGCCGGCGGCTTGGTCGATCGACAATGCGGGCGTTCCAGGCGGCGGAGTCACGGAGTGGCGGGGCTGGGCCTTCACCGACCCGACGTGGTGGGCGACGACGGCCGCCGACCAGGGACGGTCGCAGTTCACCAAGGGGGCCGGGGTCGTCGCTGTCGCCGATCCGGACGAATGGGACGATCTGCCGCGCAACGCGGGCACGTACAACTCGTTTCTCAGGACGCCGACGATTTCGCTCGTCGGGGTCGGGGCCGGCGCCGGGCGGCTGGGGTTCGACAGCAGTTGGTTGCCGGAAGATACGCAGACGGCGACGATTACCGCCTCGTACAACGGCGGACCGGCGGTCGAGGTGATGCGCTGGACGTCAGTCACGGGAGACGGTCACTTTAAGCCCGGCAATACGAACGAAACGGTCGTCGTCCCGCTCAATAATCCCGCCGGCGCCACGAGCGTCAGGCTAAGTTTCGGCATGACGAACGCCGAGAACGACTGGTGGTGGGCAATCGATAACGTTCGGGTGTTTACGCCGCTGACGCTGCAAGTCGACGTGCAAACCGGCGGCATGCAATTGTTGGGCGATGCGAGCGTGGCCATTACCGGTTACGAAATCTCCAGCCTCAACGGCTCGTTGAACCCCTCGGGGTGGAAAGCCGGCAATCTCGATGCGCAGAACGT
The DNA here is from genome assembly GCA_020847515.1 of Pirellulales bacterium. Lineage (GTDB taxonomy): Bacteria > Planctomycetota > Planctomycetia > Pirellulales > Lacipirellulaceae > Lacipirellula. Next base: position 16,152 of record JADLBW010000109.1, read on the forward strand.
CGGCGCGCCGAAGGCCGCCGCTGCTGATTTCAACGGCGTCGGCGGCGTTACCGGCGACGATCTGGGGACGTGGAACGCCGCCCTGGGCGTCAATTCGGCGGCAGATGCCGACAAGGACGGAGACTCCGACGGCGCTGACTTTTTACGCTGGCAACGCCAGTGGGGCGCGACGGCCGATCCGGGGTCGACCTGGCTGACGCTATTAGCCGCTAATACCAAGTTGATCGAAAGCTATCTGTTGGGCAGCTCGACCTTTGCCGCCGGCGTCTCCTTGGGGAGCGGATATAACACGGATGTCGACGCCCGTGATCTGGCGTTTTCTTATACGACGTCGGCCGGCGATCGGGCCGCGGGGTTTGTCACGTATACGAACTTGCCAGCCGCTCAGGCAGCGCCAGAACCAGCCGGGCTACAACTGGCTCCCCTAGCGCTGGCCCTGCTGGCGGGAACGAGACGCCGGAGGGGCTAGCGCTTTGTCAGCATGGCTCTGCTGGGGCTGCGCAAATGGTCGGGGAGTTTGCGCTTTGCAGGCAGCATCGCGTTCAGCGCCCGATATATCCTGGGGGCTCGTAGGCGCACCGATTTGCCGCGCTCGCTTGACGACGCGTGATGCTCGTTCCTTCCGTGGCTGTTGTTTGCCCGACGGCTGCTGTGTGTAGGTCGCGCCGGTGGCCGGCGGCGCCGCCGAGGCCTGGAACGGTTCGCCCGCGCCTCGTCGACCCCACTAATTCGCCCGCCGGCGCCGGCCATCCTTGGTTAGCAGACGTCGACGCTTGGCGGTGCGGTCTAGCAGCTACTGCAGCAAGGTAACGTTGATGGTGACGGCGTTGCAGCGTCGGCGCCAGGCAATTCTTGGGTAATTTAGCGGAGCATGAACTATGGCCGCCACCATTGGCGCTTCTACCGAGCCCTCCTCCATCGCTCGTTGGCCGTATCGCGGCCCGCTGAAGGCAATCATCTTCGACTGGGCCGGCACGATCATCGACTACGGCAGCCGGGCGCCGGTGCTCGCCGTCATGCGAGCATTCGGCGCGCTGGACGTACCGGTCTCCATCGAGGAGGCCCGCGGCCCGATGGGAATGTCCAAGCGGGAACATCTGCAGGCGATGATGGCGATGGCGCGCATTGGCGAAGCGTGGCGGGCCGTGCACGGGAACGAAGCGACCGAACATGCGGTCGATCGCTTGTACGCCGGATTCCTGGCCACGCAAGCGGGCTTGCTGCTAGAGCACGCCGAGTTGATCCCCGGCTGCCTGCAAGCCGTGGCAGATTGCCGCCAGCGCCGGCTGAAAGTGGGGTCCAGCACCGGCTACACGAAGGAGCTTATGGACGTGCTGGCGCCGGCGGTTCATGACCGCGGCTTCACCCCCGATGCGCTTGTGTGCGCCAACGACGTCCCCCAAGGCCGTCCAGCCCCTTGGGAGTGCCTCGAAAACGCCCGCCGGCTGCGGGTGTTCCCGATGCAGGCCATCGTCAAAGTCGACGACACGACCGTCGGCGTCGAGGCGGGCCGGAACGCGGGCATGTGGTCGATCGGCATCGCCCGCAGCGGCAACCTGGTAGGCTTAAGCCAGACGGAGTTTGAGCGACTCGGTCCTGCTGAGCAGGCATCGCGGCTCGAGCGGGCTTACGACGAGCTCTATGCCGCCGGGGCCCATCAGGTGATCGATACGGTGGCCGAATTGCCCGGGGCGCTCGACGCGCTCGAGCGTCGCCTGGTAGACGGCGCCGGGCCGTGAGACGAGGGCGGGCCAGCCATAACTTCCGGCTGCCGGCAGCGACGATTCCGGCCCGGTCAAGCGGGGCTTCGGGGGGTTATGTCTACCGTCTGCTCCCCGCGAAGATGCGGAAACCGTGGCATAAGCCGGGCCGGCGGCATCCCCATTTGCGGCGGCGTACGGCTAGGGCCGACGCAAATCGGCAAGGCCTTTGCGCAGCCCGCGCGGCAAAAAGTCTTTATTTCTTCATCATCGCCGATTAGAACGAGATATACTACCGCTCGCACGTCGCGGGCGGTCCACCGGCGACATGCGTCCAGTGGTCCAGACGCAAAGCGACGGTTCGCAATCTCATCCTGTGGCGCTGGCACGTCTCTTCCGCGCGTCAGCGCGCCTGCGTCGGTGGCGCAGAGCAGCACCCGTGATCATGGGGAATCTGTCTAATGAAGCGACATCTTGCGACCCTAGCGTGCCTTGGCGCGCTCGCCGTGCCCTGCAGTGTGCAGGCGCAGGTTGCCAACGCCATCTTCTCTGAGAACTTCGACTCCTTGGTACGAGGACCAAGCGTCAACGAACGTCAGAAGGTCAGCTTCGCGCAATTCACAATCGACGCGTCGGATCCGAACTCCAGTCCGCGCCCGAACGCCTTTACGAAGACCGGGCCTGCCGGCTGGTCGATCGACAACAACTTCGACAATTTCGGTAATGTCGACCTGACCAACTCGTTAGGCACAGACGTGTTTTCGCTCGACGCCGTGCCGGTGCTTCTGTACCGCGTGGGCGTGCCAGGGCTAGTCGTGGGCAATACAGGCGTACCCAGCCAAGGTTCGGCCGCTGACGGCGTGGACGAGTGGGAAGGGTGGAGCTTCGCCAATAAGGACTTCTGGGCCAGCGTCGACGATCAACAGCGTTCGTCCTTCACCAACGCCTCCGGCACCATCGCCGTGGCTGACAGCGACGAGTACGACGACCTTGGGGCGGGGCGTGCGGGCGGTTATATGAATTCGGGACTTTCCACCGGCGACATCAGCGTGGCGGCCCAGGCGGGTTCGACGCTGAAGCTGTCGTTCGATTCGAGTTGGCGGGCCGAGGCGTACGACGACGGCAATACGGCGCTGGGCGACCGCCCCGACAACAATCAGACCGCCATCGTCTGGGCGAGCTTCGACGGCGGCGCGCCCGTATTCGTCGACGGTTCGCTGTGGGACAGCTTCGCCGGCACGGGAGCCAACACGAACCCGGTGCTGGACCCCTCGCTCACCTATAAGGGCGATAACGTCAATGAGCATATATCGTACGACGTGCCAGTCCCGACGGGCGCATCGACCGTCAAATTCACGTTTGGCTATCTGAACGCCGGCAACGATTGGTGGTGGGCGATCGACAACCTGGCGCTGGGCGACGGCGTGAATGCTCCGGTCTGGTCGGAGGATTTCGAGTCGGTGACCCTCGGCCCGAGCGTTAATGAGCGCATCGCCAACGTGGCGACGGTGCAACGGTTCACCCGCGTCAACACGGACACTGACGCCGAGCCGCGGCCCGATTCGTTCACGCATACGGCGCCGGCCGGCTGGACCGTGGACAACTCGCAGACCGCCGCCGCGTCGCTGGGCGACAACAACATCGGCGTCTTCGAATGGGAAGGCTGGAGCTTCACCAATCGAGAGTTCAGCGTCTTCGCCTCGCAAGGCGATTTGGGCAGCTTCTCGAAGGGCAATGGCAATTACGCAATCGCGGATTCCGACGAGTTCGACGATCTGGGCAGCCCGGCCCGTCCCTTGATCACGTCGCTCGCGATGCCGACGATCGACGTCACCGGGGCGGCGGCCAACTCGCTGAAGCTGCAGTTCGATTCGTCATGGAAGCAGGAAGACGGCCAGATCGCCCAAGTCTTCGTGGACTACGGCAGCGGGCCGATCGAACTGCTGAAGTGGGATTCGCGGGCGACCAATCTCGACGAGACGGTCGTGCTCGACCTGATGAATCCGGCGGGCGCCACCTCGATGAACATCGAGTTTACGTATCAAGGCGGCAACAACTGGTTCTGGGCGATCGACAACGTTCGCGTAGGAACGGTGCCTGAGCCGTCCACGATCGGGCTGGTCGGGCTAGGGATGGTGGGTTTGGCGTTCGCCCGGCGCCGTCGGCGCTAGGTCGATGCCTGGCGGATCGTCATAAGTTTTATCGATTGTAGCCGTAAGGAGCGTGGCGGCGGCCAGGGCCGGCCTTGGCCGCCGCTCACGCAAAGGAATTGCCGGCCAGCCGCCCCACAGGGCTGCTGGCCTGTTGGCAAATGTGTGTGGAGATCTGGTCGGATACGCGGCAACGGAGCCTGCCGCATTTTTCGCCGGCTGCGTGCGGCGGTAGCGCCCTGGGGCGGCCGCCGGCTGTCTGGAACGACGGTCGGTCCCTTGGGGTCCGCCGCCGAACTACTTACCGGCGCACGCTCTTGTTGATTAATCGTCGCTTCGTCGCCGCCCCTAGGCTCGCCGCGTCGCCGAAGCCGACCTATTCCATTTCAAAGAGTTCACTTCCGATGAATTACTCCGTCCGCCGATCTGTTGGTTCGTTTGCTGTGGGTCCGCTAGCCGCATTGGTACTGTTGACCAACTCGGCGCATGGAGTCGATTTGCTGACCGAGAATTTTGAAGGCCTCGCCTTGGGTCCGGTCGTTACGTTCGAGTCCGAAGTGCGTAGTCGAGCCGCGTGGACCAAAAGCGTGCCTACCGGCGCCGGGGTCGAAGGCGTCTGGTCGATCGACGACAGCGCCATGAGCGACGCCGTCGGCGACGCGCTCAACGGCGCAGTCGAGTTCGAGGGGTGGACGTTCGTCGACAAGGATTGGTGGATCAATACGGCCGGCGACCAGGACCGCGGGCAGTTCGTCAGCGCCAGCGGCAAGATCGCCGTCGCCGACCCGGACGAGTGGGACGACTTCGGCGAGCCGGAGCCGCTGGGCTTCTACGACACGACGCTCCGCATTTCGTCGATCCCGCTGCAAGGCGTGGCGGCGAATACGGCCAAATTGTTCTTCCACTCCTCGTGGCGACCGGAGGATAGTCAGAAGGGGTCGCTGACGGTGAAGTACAACGATCCGGGGGCGACGGCCATCGAGCTATTTCGCTGGACCTCCCAGGAGACGGACCCGAACTTCAAGCCCGATTCGACCAATGAAGCAATCAGCCTGGACCTACATAATCCGGCCGGGGCGACTCAGGCGACGCTCGAGTTCCGCATGTTCGACGCCGGCAACGACTGGTGGTGGGCCGTTGACAACCTGTTCATGGTCACCGGCGCCGCTCCGGCCCAGGACGGCGCGTTGCGGCTGATCATCGACCGCGCGACGCAACAGGTAAAGATCGTGAACAACACCAACGGTCCGGTGAATCTGCGCGGTTATTCGATTCGATCCAATCAGGGTGCGCTGGATGAAGGCGCCGCCACCTACCTGGGGGACGCGAACAGCAACTGGCAGGTCTTCGACAGCCCGACCGTTTCCGAACTGAGCGAAGGTTACATTCCCGACCAGTATGTGATGCCGACGGCCGCCTCGAACGCGACCCTGGGGCAGATCAATCTCGGCCCCGCCTGGCGGAAATTCAATTCAGATATCTCCGACATCACATTTCAGTATCTGATTGCCGGCAGTTCCACGCCGCAAAACGGTATCGTTGAATTCACCGGCAACGGAGGCGTCTCGTTTGAACCGCTCGATCTGAACTTCAACGGGTCAATCGAATTAGGGGATTACGCGGCGTTTCTGGCCGGCTACAACGTGAGCCTGATCGGCAAGACGGCGGCCCAGCGGTATAACCTGGGCGATATCGACGGGGATGGAAAGCACACCGTTGGAGATTTTCAGTTATTCAAAACGCAGTTCAACTTGCTCCGCGGGCCCGGCGCGCTCGAGGCGTTGCTGGCCGCCGTGCCGGAGCCGTCCAGCGTCTCCTTGCTCGTCCTAGCGTGCGCCGGAGGCATAGCCGCCGGCCGACGTCGATTCAGCCGCAAGCCGATGCTGGCGCTCGCTGCCGCACTGACGATCGCAAGCGCCGCCCCAGCCCGCGCGAACCTGCCCTTGTTGCTCGAGAACTTTGATGACTTGACGCTCGGCGCCAGTCCGGAGCTGACTCCCCAAGAGCTGTTTGTTTGGAACGGCGTCGGCCCGACCCTCCCGGCCCCCTGGACGCTCGACAACTCCGGCATGCCCGGGTTCGGCGATCCGGCCAACGACGGCATGCGAGATTTCGCTGGCTGGAGCTTCGTCGACCGAGACTGGTGGGTGGACGCCGCGGGCGACCAAGAGCGCACGCGGTTCACTAAAAGCACGGGCGTCGTGATGGTGGCGGATTCGGATACCTGGGACGACGCCAACCATGCAGCCGGATTGTTCAATACCTTTCTGACCACGCCTTCGATCACCATCCCGGCCGGCATCCCTGCCGGCAAGATCAAACTGGCGTTCGACTCAAGCTGGCGTCCAGAAGCCTTCGACGACGGAGACCTGACGAACAACCAGACGGGAACGATCAAGATCAGCTACAACGGCGGCCCTAAACAGGCGGTCCTGACGTACGACTCAGACCCAGCTTCGCCGAACTACCATTCGGACGATCCGGCCCATTGGAACGAAAGCGTTCTCATCGATCTTGGCTACAACGGAACGGCGACGACGCTCCGCCTCGAATTCAGCACGACGAAAGCGGCCAACGACTGGTGGTGGGCCATCGACAACATACGCGTGTTCGCGGCCGCCGAGCCGTCGATTCTGAAGATCAACACCACCACCGGTGCCGCGTCGATTATCGGCGGCGACGCGATCAGCATGTCGATCAGCAGCTACGACATTTCAAGCACGAACGGCAATCTGGCGCCGACCGGCAATGTCGGGCTGGCATTTAGCAAGCCGGATTCGATCGACGGCCCGGACGCCGATTCCATTGTCGGCAACGCGATCAACGAATCGTGGCAAACCGGCGCCGCCAACGCGAACCAATTTGCCGAGTTCTTCCTCGACGGCAACTCCGCCTTCACTACCAACCGCACGGAAAACCTGGGCAAAATCTTCAACCCTGCGACCCCCGAAGCCATGCGCGATCTGCAGTTCACGTATACGACGATCTTCGGCGACGTGTTGACCGGCGTCGTCCAGTACGTTGCCGGCCCGGCGCAGAACGCTGATTTCGACTCCGACGGCGACGTCGACGGCCGAGATTTTCTAACGTGGCAACGCAACAAGGGAACAGGGACGACCCTGGCCCAGGGTAACGCCGATGGCGACGGGGATGTCGACGCAGACGACCTGGCCGTCTGGGATTCGCAATATGGCCCCGCGGCGACGGCGACGGCCTCGGCCGCTGTGCCGGAACCGACGGGGCTGGGCCTATCGGCCCTGGCCCTGGGACTGCTGGGCGTTGTTCGCCGGCGGCCGCGCACGGCCCGCGCCACGGCGAAGCCGGCGCAAGCCATCGCACTGACCGCGGCGACGGCTGCGGCGCTCGTCGCCGGCTCGGCGACGGCACAGTCGATTCCGGCCCCGTTTGTGGACCGCATGTACCGCATGGGGGACAGCGGAGAACCTAGCGTGGTCGACGGCGGCACGGTGAGCGTCACCTGGGACACCGCCGGGGCGGCTAACCAGAATCAGCTTATCGACCTGACGGCCTTTACCAAGGCCGGCGGTGCGCCGAAGTATGTCACCATCAGCGGACGTCCGGACGGCGGGACCGGCTTTGGCATCAATCTCAATCCCAACGCCAGCGACCGGCAGTTCCTTCGCACGGCCCCCGACGAAGCGCTCAACTTCCCCGAAAAATCGCCCTCGGCGATCGACGGCACGCTGCCCGGCGGCACGCTGGATTACCGCTACATCACCGACCGGGGCTTTCAGTTGTGGACCAAGCCCACGGCGATTAGCCTGGGCCACATCGTGATGGATACCAACAATCACGGCGTATTGCTGCGGGCCGACGGCAAGTTCGCGATGCGATATTCGAATTTCGATTATCCAGGCGTCACCACGGCCGTACCGAACACCTGGTACCACCTGATGGTTGTGCGGCCGTTCGGGCCGGGCAACGGCTCAATTCTTTACGTGAACGGCGTGGCGGAAGCGGCTGCGGTCGGCGGCTATTTTGGCGAAGACATCCCCAATGATGAGACGACGCCGGCCAACCAGGACAATAGCCCGCTGGTCGTCGGTTCCAATTCGTCGGAGTCGCCGTTCCAACTGGCGTCGACGGCGTTTTACCGCGGCGTGGTCGACGACCTGGAGATGTTCGTCATGGGGTTGAACCTTACGTCGGATCGGGGGGAGTTCAAGTTCGACCGTGACAATGATTACGCTGCCTTTTTCAAACCGACGAACGTGGCCGACTTAACCGGCGACAACGCGATTACGATAGCGGACGTCCAGGTCTTCGCCAGCAACTGGCTGAAGGAGAAAGTCCTTACATGGACGCAGGCGGGCCTGCCGCGGGCTCTGGCCGTGGGCGACCTGCAATCGCGGGCCATGGGCGATTTCAACTATGACGGCCGCGTCAATCTGTCCGACTGGGCGATACTCAACACGGCCAATCCGGCCATGGGCGCGGCGGCGATGGCGCTGATTCGCGGCGTGCCTGAGCCGTCGGCGTTGGCGCTGGCGGGCGTGTCGGCCTGGGCGCTGGGCGTCGCAGGGGCCCGTTCGAGACGGCGCAGCGAGCGGCATCGCGGCGGTTCGCAAGGCGTCTGTTGATTTGCGCACGGAATGATTGGATCGGCGCAACGGTTCGTTTATCAATAACTGACGCTGACGGCGCTCGGCGTCAGCGTCTTTTCCAGCGCCTCGGCGCGCTACTAACTAGCTCGACACGGAGAGTCCGATGATGGTCCGTCCGCATAGCTCGTGCTTCGCCCGACCTCGCACGCGGGGCTTTACGCTGGTGGAGTTGCTGGTGGTCATCGCGATCATCGGCGTCCTGGTGGCCCTGTTGCTGCCGGCCATCCAGGCGGCTCGCGAAGCCGCCCGCCGCAGCCAGTGCGCCAATAACATGAAGCAGGTCGGCCTGGCCATGCTGAACTACGAGTCCGGCAACAAGCATTTGCCGCCCGGCTGTTTGATGTTCGAGGGCAGCGCCTGGTCGATGTACCTGCTGCCGTTCATCGAAGAGACCAACGCCAAGAACCTTACGACGCTGGGGGAGAACAATAAAGGGAACTTCCAATGGGGATATCCAGGGTCGTATGACGACGCCTCCAAGTTGCCCAATAATTACCGCAACATACGGGTCGTCGAGACGGTGATCGAAACGTATCGCTGCCCGTCCGCCAGCTTGCCCGAGCACCAGACCGACGTGTCGTTCGATAGCTGGTACGTGATGAAGCGCGTGCCTGTTTCGTATATCGGCGTCGCCACCGGGCTGCAAACCCGGCAGTACGACTCGGGGGCGACGTATTTCCTAAGCGGCGAGCCCAATCCTCCGGATAACCCGTACTACCCTGGCGCCGACGGCGTACTGTACGGCATCAAAAACGAGAGCCGCACCGACAAAGGCGTGAAGCTGCAGACCATTGAGGATGGGACGTCGAATACCGCCATGATTGGCGAGGCGCTGCACGACTGGAAGACGCAAGAGGACCGCGGCTTCAATAAGGAGGACGTCGCCGGCGGACGCAAGGACCACTGGTGGGGCGGCAGCGACGACGTCGACACCTCTCCCTCGTCAGACCTCTCGGAATTCCTCGGTTCGACGGCGGTGCAGATCAATTACCAGAAGACGCCGGAAATCAACCAACAATACTGCGCGTCGGCTGATTCATCGACCTGCCAGCAGTTGCAACTCGCCTTCGGCAGCGCCCATCCGGGGATGTGCCACATGACGTTTAGCGACGGCCACGTCGACGCTATCCAGGAAGACGTCGATCTGAAAGTCTGGAGCGACTATGGCTCGCGGGCCAGCCAGATCCTCGATACGGGCGCCCCGCGCCGTTAGGTCGGGCCGCTGCACAATGCGGCTCCGAAACGCGCTGTTGTCAATCGAATGAGCTGCTTGGCCTTCAGGCAGCTCATTTTATTTCTGGTGCTGCGCACGGCATGCATCGAGCGGCCGCCGGCAATCTCGCCGCGAACGGGCGGCTCCCGAACGACGCGAACGGGCGCTCCCGAACGAAAGGGACTGCCGACTGCGGGACGCCTCTGGGGCGTCGAACGGCGCCCATAACAACGGCCGCCAATCTCGGCGACGCCGCCCGCTTACGCCAGCGCCCGCACGGCGGCGCGCGACCGGTCCAGCACGGCATCGAGCGCGCCGGTCAGGACTTCGCAAAACTCATCGCAGGCCGCTTCGTCGTGAGCCAACGAAAGATAGAGCTTGGTCCCCATGGGATTGAGGAAGACGCCGCGGGCGAACAACTCCAACATCAACCGCCGGGCGAGCGGCGCGTCGGCGTGGCGGCTCGACCGATAGTCGCGCGGCTCGCCTGCGGTGAAGGCGATTTGCGCGAGCGGGCCGTCGCCTAAAATAGCGGCCGGTACGTCATACTCGGCCAGTACGTCAGTCATGTTGCGGCGAAGATACTGGCCAAGGCCGTGCAGACGTCGATAAACGTCCTCAGCTCGGTAGATTGTCAGGGCGGCCCGGGCGGCCGCGGCGCTGACCGGGTTTCCGCCAAGCGTGGACGCGGTCCACACGTAGTCGTCGCGGTCAAAGCGGTCTTCGCGGACAAGCTCCATGACCTCTTGGCGGCCGCCGAAGGCTCCCAGCGGCAAACCGCCGCCAAGCGCTTTGCCGTAGGCGACCAGATCGGGAATTACGCCGAAATATTCTTGAGCCCCGCCATAAGCAAGTCGAAAGCCGGTCACGACCTCGTCGAAAATCACCAATGCGCCGCAATCGCGGGTCGCGCTATGCAGCGACTGCAGGAATCCCGGCAACGGCGGCAGGCAACGCTGCAGCGGCTCGACGATAACCCCCGCGATTTCATGGCCGTGGCGGGCGAGGATCTCGGCGGTCGCCTCGGCGTCGTTAAACGGCGCCGCTAGGGTATGCTGCTCGACGCCGGGATCGATGCCCGCCGAGGATGATACCGTCTGCGGGAAGTCGGGGGGCTCGGCCGGGAACAAGCTCGCCACGCCGACGTCGTGAGCGCCGTGGTAGGCGCCTTCAAACTTCAGCACTTTCGGTCGGCCGGTGTACGCGCGGGCCAGCCTTAGGCAGTACATAGTGGCTTCGGTGCCGCTGGCGCAGAACCGGATACTCTGGCAAGCAGGGCTGGCGGCAATGATATCCTCCGCCAGGGCTAACGATTGTTCGGTGACATGCGCGAAGTTCGTCCCGCTGGTGAGCTGCCGCTGGACGGCTTCTACGACCTGCGGGTGTGCGTGACCGGGCAAGACCGACCCCCACCCCATCGAGAAGTCGAGCATCTGCCGCCCGGCGCTCGTCCAGAGACGGCATCCTTCGCCGCGGACGATCACCGTGGCAAGTTCCGGCGGCAAGTTGAATTCGCCGTTACCTCCGGCGGGAAAGACGCGCAGCGATCGCTCGACGGGGGTGGGCATGACGCGCGCTCCTCACGGGAGAAGGACTGCACGCTGCAACGGTCAGCCGGATGGGCTGGCAGGACGCTGCCGCACGGTGGTCTAGAGTGGCACTGCGGTCGCAACAGAACGCCGCCTCCGACAGGGCCTAGCGTAGCTGTGAAGCGCTCGGCGATGAACTTCTGAACGCGCAGCGCCGCCGACCTTTTGCGATGGTCGCCGGGAGCGGGTCGGACCTTTTGCGACTCGCCGGACTGCTATTGATCCCAGTGCAGTTGATAAACCAATGGCGGCTACGGCTGTCGGCTCTCGGCTGTCCGCTTTCGGCCATCGGCCAGATTTGCTTTTCCCCTCTGGCCGCTAGCCGCCGGCCGCTAGCCCGGCGCAGTTCATTAGTTCATTCGCGGCGCCGTACCCCAGAGATCACCTCCCATCCAGTCGCAAAAAGCGTCCGGACCTCCGGGCCCCTCTGGCTTACCGGGTCAACCCCGCACGCGCCGCGGGAATCGCGGGGTGGCGCCATCGACCGAGGCGGCTTGCTGCTGGCGCTCTTTGAGGTGCTGCTTGCGGAACTCTGACGGCGTAGTCTTCAGCTCCCGGCGAAACGCTCGGGTCAAGAGTTCCGGCCGCTCAAAGCCGCAGGCCATGGCGATGCGCGGCATGGCCCAGGAAGTGTCGCACAAAAGCTGGACGGCGTGATCGACCCGCACGCGGCGGATCTCCTGCGCGGGGGACCGCCCCAGGCATTTGCGAAAGCCCTTCTCCAGCGCGCGGCGGCTGATCGGCACTTCTACCAGGATGTCGCTCACCTGGATGCGCCGAAAGCTGTTCTCCTTGATGAACTGCACGGCCGAGGCGAGCAGGTCGTCGCTGACGGCCATGGTGTCGGTAGACTGCCGGGTGATGACCCGCGCGGCCGGCAGCAGGATGGGCACGGCCGGCGCCGGCTCGCCGGCCATCAAGCGGGCCAGCAGTTGGGCCGCCGTCCAGCCGACGCGGCGCGGCGAGTGATCGATGCTCGACAATTGCGGTTTGGAGATCGTGCAGCTTAGCAGATCATGCTCGCCGCCCAGCACCGCGACCTCGTGCGGCACGTCGATGCCGGCCAACTGACAGGACTCGGTCACCTGCCGAGCCTGCACGCTGTCGAAGGCCAACAGGCCGACGGGCTTGGGCAGTTGCTTGAGCCACTGTACCATGCGAGCCAGTTCGCTGGGCGAGGGAAGATAGCTGTCGACGTCGTCCGTCGGAGCGAATGCGTGGCAGGCGTAAGTGCGCCGCTTCAGCGTGTCGATAAACGCCTGTCCGAACCGATCTACGTAGTTCGGCCGCTGGTTCGACGGACAATAGGCGAACTGCCGAAATCCGCGCTCGATGTAGTAATTGGCCGCTAGCTCGGCAATGCTCACTTCATCGCAGGTGCAGCGCGGAATACGGCCCTCGCCCAGCCCGTACCAGGAAACGTCGACGGCCGGGATGCGGCGCGCGACGAGTTGCTCTGCCAGGTCCTGGTGCGTAACACGGGCGATGACGCCGTCGCCGTCCCAATTCTCCGGAAGCATCAGCCGGTCAGACTTCCGCCGCGGCCCCAGGAAGCACTGCCAGTCTTCGACGGAGTTGGCGTATTCGGCGATCCCTTCGATGAGGCCTGAACCCCACGTCGTGGCGGTGTCGATCAGGATTGCGACTTTTGCACGCCTGGTCATGGACTATACCCGTCGGAGCCGCCTGCTCCCCGTGCGATGATTCGGAGCAAGTACGGCTGCTGGTGCGAGGCCGCGGGCTGCGCGAACGGGCCGCCGGCGGCTTGGCAGCATCTCGCTGGGCGAGCGTATCACACTCGCGGGCTGGCGGGCCGCTGCCATCGCCTTAGTGTAACAGGCGGCCGCAAGCCGCCGCAGGGGATTTGGCAAAAAGCCGTTTTTCCGGCTGATGGGCCATGTTCGCGGCGGCCGCCGAAAAACGGCTTGAGGCGCCGGCGCAGCGGCCCGGCAGAAAAACTGCGAATCTTGCCTTTTGGCGCCCGTTGCGATGCGCGCTACGGCCATCCCAGGCGACGGCGACCAGCGGCATCTGGATGAGCAGGCTCGTCGACAACGGCTATAATCTTCGGCTGAGCTTGGAACGCTCCGCGCGATCGCCTGAATCATTCTTTTTAACCGTATTGGATGTCCGCCCGCTATGCATACATTTTCTGGCCGGCTCGGGTTCATCGTAATGCTAACACTGCTGTCCCACTGGGCCGGCGGCCTGGCGCGCGCCGAGCCGGCTGAAAGCATATCGGCAGGGAAGGACTCGGCCCATCCGGCTTCGCCAGTGGCAGGCGACAGTCCCGCCGCTGCCAGCCGGATGACGATTGAATATCAGAATCCGGTGTGGGACGGGTACTTAGCCGATCCACAGGTACTGAAGACGGGGAGCGAGTATTACGCCTATGGGACCGGCAAGGAGCACGAGGGGCGTCAATTTGCGGTACTCCATTCGAAGGATTTCGCTCATTGGGAGTTCATCGGCAATGCGTTGGAGACGGCGACCGCTCCGAAGATGGAGGCCTATTGGGCGCCGGAGGTCGCCGAGCATAATGGCAAGTTCTATCTGTATTACGCCGGGAACTATCAACTGCGCATGGCGGTAAGCGATCATCCTGCCGGGCCATTTCGAGATACGGGCCAGATCCTGTTTCCGGAAGAGCCATTTACGATCGATGCGCATCCTTTCCGCGATCCCAAGAGCGGCAAGTGGTACTTGTTCTTCGCCAAAGACTTTCTCGACCAGCGAGTCGGAACCGCGCTGGCCGTTGCGGAGTTGGCCGACGACATGATCGCTACGATCGGCCCCGTCAGGACGGTGCTCCGCGCGTCGGCCGATTGGCAGATCTACCAACGCAACCGCCAGATGTACGGCCAGACCTTCGACGCCTGGCACACCGTCGAAGGCCCCTTTGTAGTGTTTCACGGCGATCGGTATTACTGCTTCTACTCCGGCGGAAATTGGCAGACGCCGGGCTATGGCGTCGGCTTCGCGACGGCGCAAGAGGTGCTCGGGCCGTACTCCGACACGGCCGACGCCGACGGGCCAAGCGTGCTTCGCAGCGTTCCCAACGCGCTGATCGGTCCCGGACACGAATGGCACTTGAACTTTCGTAACTCTTACGCTGCGAGTCGTTTGTATTCACGACGTGGCATCTGAAGTAAGTCGTGTGATTTCGGTCGTCGTTTGATGCGCCGCGGTTCGAAGCGGTCGGG
>JADLBW010000110.1 GCA_020847515.1 Pirellulales bacterium
CCCGACCGCTTCGAACCGCGGCGCATCAAACGACGACCGAAATCACACGACTTACTTCAGATGCCACGTCGTGAATACAAACGACTCGCAGCGTAAGAGTTACGAAAGTTCAAGTGCCATTCGTGTCAGGAACCTTTTCACCTCTGCCCAGCTACGCTTCTCCAAGCATGGCCCTAAGCCCCGCGTACCGCAGCCCGGATCCGGCCGGTCGCCCTACAGCCCCTGGATCGTCGTCAAATCCCGCTGCTTCCCCACCAACAGCAAAAGCTGATCGACCCCCAGCTTGAATTCCCCCCCGGGGAACATCTCCAGCTTTCCGGTCATCGCGTCCTTCACCCCCACCACCCACACCGAGTGCCGTCGCCGCAGGTCGAGGTCGATCAGCGTCTTGCCGACGAACATCTCCGGCACCGCCACCTCCACGAAGCTGTATTCCGGATCGATCGGCAAAAAGTCGACGATGTTCGGCCAGATCAGCCGGTCCCCCATCGCCGTGGCGATCTCCTCTTCCGGAAAGATCACCCGCGACACGCCCAGGCTCTTGAGGATCTGGCCGTGCTCCTTGGTCACGCCCTTGACGATCACCCGGTCCGCCCCTACCGCGCGGGCGTGCAGCGTCGCCAACAGCGACTGCGTGATATCCTCGCCCAGGCTGATGATCACCGCCGTCGCGTCCCGCAGGTTGAGGTGCTCGAGCGTCGCCCGGTCGGTGGCGTCGCCGATCACCGGCTCATAAAGAACGTCGTTCAGCTCCGCGATCTTCTCGCGATTGGCGTCCAGACCGGTCACGCGGCAACCGTGCTTAGCCAGCCGCCGCGCAAGCGCCGCCCCGAACGTCCCCATGCCGATGACTACGAAGTGAAGCTTACGAGTATCCGCCATGCTGTCGGCACCTGTTGGCTTTCTTGCAGCCCGCGAAATACGCGAAAAATCGCGAAAAGGATCTTCCCCAGCCGTAGGCCGTGCGCGGGTCGTCTATCGACTCGACGACGTCCGCGGACCTTCCATTAACGCCGCACGCCGCGGCTGCTGTTGATCTTTCGCCTCTCTTCGCGCGTTTCGCGGGCCCTCAAACTGGAAATTCGGAAAGTAACGAGCGTCTTCGGCGACCGCTATGGACGGGCCTATCCTAACAGCGGCTCTTCGTTCACATATTCTAACGTCTGCTGACGCTCGACGAGCGACACGGCCACGAACAGCGAGATCGGCCCCAGCCGGCCGATAAACATCGCCAGGCTGATGACCAGCTTGCCGGCGTCCGACAGTATCGGCGTGATGCCGGTAGTCAGCCCCACCGTCCCCAGGGCCGAAACGACCTCGAACAGCAGATCCAGAAAGCGGCGATTCGATCCGCTCCCCAGTACGCCGTGCCGTTCGATCACCAGCATTGCCGTGAGGATGCCGATGATCACCGCGCCGAACACCATAATCAGCGCCGTCGCCCTTCCGGCGAGCTCTTGCGATATCGTGCGTCGGAAGAAGTTGATCCGCGCCGCCCCGCGGAATCGCGACCACGCCGCCAGCAGCAGCACCCCCAGCGTGCTGACCTTGAACCCGCCGGCCGTCGAGCACGGCCCGGCGCCGATCGCCATCAGAATGATCGACAAGAACAAGGTCGCGTCGGTCAGCGCCCCGACGTCCACCGTGTTGAATCCCGCCGTCCGGCAGGTGACGGCGTGGAAGTACGCTGCCAGCCCGCGCTGCCACCACGGCATCGGCTCTAAGATGTTGTCCGACTCTAATGACAAAAAACCGATAATGCTGATCGCCAGGATGATCGCCGTTCCCAGCAGCATGATCTTGCTGTGCAGGTGGAGTCGCTGCAAGGCGCCCCGGCCTTCGCGACGCGATTGGTGGTAGACGTCGAGAATGACCGGATACCCGATGCCTCCCACCATAATCAGGCTCCCCACCACCAGATTGACGGCGACGTCCCCCTGGTACCGCATCAAATTGTCGTCCAGCAGGCCGAACCCGGCGTTGCAGAACGCCGAAATGGCATGAAACACGCCATGCCACGCCGCTTGCCCGAGCGCCATGTCGTAGGCCGCGTAGAACCGCAGCGTCAGCACCGCCGCGCCGCAGGCCTCGAACAACGCCGTCGCGACAAAGACGTGCCCCAGAATGCCCCGCAGGTCGGCCCGGTCGGACACGCCGAGGGTTTCCACGATCACCGTCCGCTGCCGCAGGCTGGCCCGGTTGCCCAACTGCACCATGGCGAACGTGGTGACTGTGATAATGCCGATGCCGCCAAGCTGAATCAATGCCAGGATGATCGCCTGGCCGGTAAAGTTGAAGTCGTTGCCCGTCGATCGCACCGACAGCCCGGTTACGCAGTACGCGCTGGTCGACGTGAACAGCGCATCGACGAACGAAATCGGCTCGGCCGACGGCCGGCGGCTAAACGGACGATTCAGCAGCACCCCGCCGAGGAAGATGACGGCGAGGTACCAGACGAGCGAAACCCTTGCGGGGTACTTCGCTAGCGCGCCTGCATGTTGGGTGACCAAGCCTCGAAACTCCGGCGACCGTCAAAAGCCCACGTTGTACCAAACGCCCGCCCCGGTGCGCAGTGGGCGCCCACAGACTGCTGGATCGGTCAGTCTCCCAAACTGCCAAGGGCGTGCCATGTCCACGTCCGCGTGGACATGCTGATTCCGGCCGACACGGCGTGCCATGTCCACGTCCGCGTGGACATGCTGATTCCGGCCGACACGGCGTGCCATGTCCACGTCCGCGTGGACATGCTGATTCCGGCCCCCATAAGCCTACGCCGACAGACCTCACCAGCCACGGCGGCCCACCTGGTTTGAAAAACACCTCGGCTCCACCTCCAACCACCGATCCGCCGCCTCAATCAGTCCGCAGTTGCCCCCCAATCCGAAATCCGAAATCCCCACCCCCCTCCCCGCATCGTCGGCAAACCTAACACAAACTCACCCGCCTCGGCCTGAACCGGATAATCGGCGCCGTTACGCTCCGGCCGCCCGGCCCCGCGTCCAGCGGCAGTTGACCGAAGGGTGTGCCAAACCACCCGCAAACGTCCGCAGGACAAGCTAAGTTTCAGTACGCACCGCCGCGCTCCCTGCGTACAGCGCGGCCCGAGGAACGTCCGAACCGATCTCCGCCGCCCGTTTGACCAGCCGACTGCGAGCCCACTCCATGCTGCGGGTCCTCATTGTAGACGACGACGCCGAGGCCCTTTACCGCACTCAGCGCCTGCTGCGGGCCTTTCGCCGCGATTGGTACATGAAGTTCTGCTTCGGCCCCGAGCCCGCCCTCGACGCCCTGGCCCTTGAGCCGTACGACGTCGTGGTGGCCGACCTCAAGATGCCCGGCGCCGACGGCGGCGACCTGCTCGCCTGCGTCCGCGATCTCTACCCCGACGCCATTCGGCTGCTCGTGTGCAGCCAGACCGAGCATACCGAAATGCTCCGCTCGCTGGGGCCGGCGCACCAATACCTGGCCAAGCCGGTCGATCCCATTCTGCTGCGCGACGCCATCTCCCGCGCCGGCCTGCTCGGCAAACGCCTGGCCAAGCCCGGCCTCAAGGCCTTGGTCTCGCAAATCAGCACATTGCCGTCCCTGCCGGGCGTCTTTCTGCAACTGGTCGACGAGCTCCGTAATCCCGAAGCCTCCGTACAGCGCGTCGGCGACCTGATCAGCCAGGACGTGGCCATGACGGCCAAGGTCCTGCAGCTCGTCAACAGTTCGTTCTTCGGCCTCACCGTCCACGTTAAGGACGTCCACCACGCGGCCGCCCTGCTGGGACTCAATGCGCTTAAGCCGCTAGTCCTCTCGGCCGGCGTGTTCCGGCAGTTAGAGACCTCGCGCGTGCCCGCCGAACTTGCCGAGCAGGTGCTCGAACACAGCGTCGCCGTCGGCTGCCTGGCTCGACGTCTCGCCGACGCCGAAGGCCTCACCCGCGACCAGGCTGATAACGCCATGCTTGCCGGCATCCTGCACGACATCGGCAAGCTGGTCTTGGCCGACCATTTTGGTCGAGAGTACGCCGCCGTCTGTCTCGCCGCCGAAACCGCCGACATACCGCTGCTCGACGCCGAGCTGGACCAGTTCGCCGCCTCGCATGCCGACATCGGCGGCTACTTGCTCGGCCTGTGGGGCCTGCCGCAAGACCTGATCGAGGCCGTCGCCCTGCATCACGATCCCAACTCCCACGAGCTGTCGCACTTCACGCCCCTTACAGCCGTCCACGCGGCCAACGCCATTGTCAATGGGGGCGATCTGGCCGACCTCGCCAGCTCGCCGCGCATGGCGGCGAAACTCGATCGGCGGTACCTCGCCCGACTCCAGTGCGAACGCCGCCTCAAGGACTGGCAGGCCCTCGCGACCGCCATGGCCGTCTAATCCACCGGGTCGGGATTCTTTTGCGACTGGAAAACTGGTTTAGCAACTCACCTCCCAAGTCGCAAAAGCATCCCGACCCCTCCGCCCAACCTTCGCCGCGCTCGCTGCATCGCAGCGCCCAGCGTAACTACCGCACATGGTGCAGCTTGTTCAGCCCGTTATACGCCGCGACCTTATAGCACTCCGCCAGCGTCGGGTAATTGAACACGTTATTGATGAAGTAGTCGGCCGTCCCGTCCAGCGCCATCACCGCCTGGCCGATATGAATGAGCTCGGTGGCGCCGGTGCCAATGGCGTGCACGCCGACGATCTTGTGCGTCTCCTGATGGATCAGCAGCTTGAGCATCCCCAGGTCGTCGCCCAGCAGCTTCCCCCGGGCGATCTCCCGATAGTGCGCCACGCCCGACTCGTACGGCACTCCCTCTTCGGTAAGCTGCTCCTCGGTCTTGCCGACCATTGAGATCTCCGGCACGGCATAGATGCCGTAGGGAAACAGCGCCGTGTTGTAGTTGCCCACCTCGCACTGCCCGAAGGCGTGGCAGATCGCCCGCCGCCCTTGCTCCATCGACGTCGAGGCCAGCGCCGGAAAGCCGATTACGTCGCCCGCCGCGTACACGTGCTCGACCGCCGTCTGGTAGTATTCGTTCACCTTCAGCCGCTCGCGCTCGTCGCACTGCAGGCCGATGCGGTCGATGCCAAGCGCCCGGCAGACGCCTTGCCGCCCCACGGCGTACAGCAGCGTTTCGGCCCGCAGGATCTTGCCCGATTCCAGCTTCGCCTGCACCAGCCGCTGTTGCTTGCCGGCATGGCTTTCCAACTCTTCGATTCCGGCGACCTTCTCCCCCAGCCGCAGCGTGATTCCCTTCTGCCGCATGAAGTACTGAAAGGCGTCGACGATCTCCCGATCGAGAAAGCCCAACAGCCGCGTCCGGCCGTCGACGAGCGTCACCCGCACCCCCAGCGTCGCCATGATGCACGCATACTCGACCCCCACCACGCCGCCCCCGACGACGATCATCGTCTTGGGCAACGCCTCCAGCGTCAGCACCTCGTCGCTGGTGAAGACCGTACGATCGTTAAACGGCGCCGTCGCCGGCCGCGCAGGCACGGTCCCCACCGCAATCAGGAACTTGTCGGCCTCGATCACCTCCGTCCCGGCCGAGCGATGGATCCGCACCTGCTGCGGACCTTCAAACTCGGCCCGACCCCAGATCAGTTCGATTCGGTTCTTCTCGAATTGCCGCCGGATCACCTCCCATTCGTGCCGAATCACCTGCTGCGAAACGGCCGTCAGATCAGCGATCGTAATGTCCCGCTTCAATTGCAACGTGCTGCCAAACAATCCGCGATAGTGAGCGCCGGTAAGATGCAGCGCCGCCTCGCGCAACGCCTTCGAGGGGATCGTTCCGGTATTGATCTGCGTCCCGCCCAGCACCTGGGCCTTCTCGACAATCGCGACCCGCTTGCCTAATTTGGCCGCCTGGATCGCCCCCTTTTGCCCGGCTGGTCCCGTGCCGATCACCACGCAATCGAAGTGTTTCATGGCTCGACTTTCATCCTGTCGTCGCTGCCGCCGCGAAACGACGCGGCGAATTCGCGCGACCGGCAAGGGCAGGGCGGCCTGGTAGCACCCGGGGCCACCGGCGCAGCGGCGCCCCGCGGTTCACCATCGACCGCCGCCGCCCGCTCGCTCCACCGCGGCAAACCCTGCCGTTATTACCAGACAGCCAGCGCAACGCGGCCGCAACGCCCGTACCGATTACACCGGGTCTGCCCGTCTGGGCGATTGCATCGCCGTTGCTTGACCGGCTGAATTTATCAATCTAATGCGCTATAATGCTCCTGAGTACCCGCACCGCTGCAAGGCATCGCCATGTACGAACACGTCCGCGCTGTATTTCAGCAAGGGGTCTTCCGGCCCGTAACTCCGTGCGCATTTCCCGAGAACTCGGAACTCGATTTGATGGTCGGCCCCGCAGTACTAGCTCCCCCGCAGGAGCAGGATTCAGCAAAGCGCAAAGAAATCCGGTGCCAATTGATTCAGCTATGGAATGCGCGGACGCTAGCGCCCAACGCGCCTCGGCTTACTCGGGATCAATTGCATGAACGCGATTGACACCAATGTCTTGATCTACGCACAAGATCCCCGAGACCCCGACAAGCGGCAAGCCGCCAGCGAGTTGATTCGAAATCTGGACGATGGCGTGCTGCTCTGGCAAGTGGCGTGCGAGTACGTCGCCGCTGCCCGCAAACTGGCGCCCTACGGGCTCTCGATCGCCGATGCCTGGCGCGATGTTGCATCCCTGCGTCAGGTATGGACATGCCTCTTGCCTGATTGGGAGTTTATGCGCGTGCCGAGCGCATCATATCGCGATACGGTTGCGCTTCTTGGGACGCGCTCATCATCGCTGCGTGCGCCCAATTCGGCGTCCGACGGCTCTATAGCGAAGACTTTGGCGACGCCGGCGCCATCGACGGCGTCGAGATCATAAACCCATTTTGAACGCCAAGCCCATGTCCCTCTTCGCCGCTGAAGAAGACCAGCGCCGCCGCGCCGCGCAGCCGCTCGCCGCCCGTATGAGGCCGCGCTGCCTCGACGAGTTCGTCGGCCAGCAGCACTTCCTCGGCGAGGGCAAGCTGTTGCGCCGCCTCATCAAGGCCGACTGCCTCACGGCCCTCATCTTCTACGGCCCTCCCGGCGCCGGTAAGACGACCCTCGCCCACCTCCTGGCTACCGAAACCAGGGCCCGCTTCCGCCAGCTCAATGCCGTCACCAGCGGCGTGAAAGAGCTGCGCTCCGTCCTCGACGAGGCCCGCGACCTGCTGGCCGCCGAAGGCCGCCGCACCCTGCTGTTCATCGACGAGATCCACCGCTTCAACCGCGCCCAGCAAGACGCCCTGCTGCCCGACGTGGAAGACGGCGTGGTCGTCCTGGTCGGCGCCACCACCGCCAATCCGTTCTTCGCCGTCAACGACGCGCTGGTGAGCCGCGCCCGGGTGTTCGAGTTTCGCCCGCTCGCCGTTGAAGACGTTAAACAGCTTCTCCGCCGCGCGATCGACGACGCCCAGCGCGGCTTCGGCCGCCTGCCGATCCACGCCGACGATGAGGCCCTCGAGTTCCTCGCCGCCACCTCCGACGGCGACGCGCGCCAAGCCCTCTCGGCCCTCGAAGTCGGCGTCCTCTCGACCGACGCCCGCCCGATCCGCTTCACCCGCGAACTGGCCGCCGAGAGCGTCCAGCGCAAAGCCATCCAGTACGACGCCGCCGGCGACTCGCACTACGATTCGG
Source organism: Pirellulales bacterium (assembly GCA_020847515.1). Classification (GTDB taxonomy): domain Bacteria; phylum Planctomycetota; class Planctomycetia; order Pirellulales; family Lacipirellulaceae; genus Lacipirellula. Next base: position 7,658 of record JADLBW010000110.1, read on the forward strand.
CCAGCGCCCTGATCAAAAGCATTCGCGGCAGCGATCCCGACGCGGCCATGTACTGGCTCGCCCGCATGCTCGAAGGCGGCGAAGATGTCCGCTTCCTCTGCCGTCGGCTGGTGATCCTCGCCAGCGAAGACGTCGGCAACGCCGACCCGCAGGCCCTGCCCCTGGCCGTCGCCGCCATGCAGGCATGCGAGTTCGTCGGCCTGCCGGAATGCCAGCTCACGCTCGCCCAGTGCGTCGCCTACCTGGCCTGTGCGCCGAAGTCGAACGCCGCCACGCTCGCCATCGGCGAGGCCCGCGCCGACATCCGCGAGGGCCGCCTCTTGCCCGTCCCGATGCACCTCCGCGACAGCCACTACGCCGGGGCCCGGCGACTGGGCCACGGCGCCGGCTACCAGTACGCCCACGACGCCGAAGACGCCGTCGCCGCGCAGGACTATCTCGGCGTCGAGCGCCAGTACTATCGCCCCGTCGACCGCGGCTTTGAAGCTGAGCTAGCGCGGCGGTTGGAGTCGATTCGCGCTAAACTAAGTTCTCCTTCCGCAGATTCGTAGACGAGGCCGCCGTAGCGCCGGCCCACGACCTCCTCGCTTTCGGCGACGCCGCCCAATCGTCACCATCGGCAAATCAGCCGTCCGGGACTGCCTCTTTCGTCTTCGGGCCCCGCCGCTTGGCAGATTTCTCGCCGAGGCCGTTTCCTGGAGTACGTCAATTCCAGGTCAAATTTTCTTGGATCCCCTTTCTCATTTCCTTCCCGCCTCGGTCATGTCGAATAGAATGGATCCTAGGGGCGTCAGCGATTTATGCCTTTCCGAAAGGACGCCCGCAGGGAGGAGACAATCGTGATGGCAGTCATACATTCCGCTAAGTTGCCGGCCATACTGGCGGCTTCGCCCTCGCGGCGCTGGTTCATATGGATGGCGGTTGCCCTCGCTGCCAGTACGCTGCCTGCGCCGGTTAGGGCAGCCGCTCCGGCGGCCGCGCGGAGTCGCTCGCCGTGGGCCCAGCGCTACCAGTCCTCAACCAGCCTGATGTATCAACGCGCCTACGCCTTGCGGGTGGCCGCGATGGGGGCCAACACTCAGGTAGGGCGGACGACGGCTCAAGTGATGCCCTCGACGCTGGCTGGCTTTTATCCATCCCTCGCTAACGCATCGACTTCTGCCGGCGTCTCGAACCGTCCGCTGAACCTCAACTCGTCGAGCGGCTACGCGACGCGCGCGCCCAGCAGCCGCGCCGCCATCAATCGCTTTCGGCGACGCTGACCGTCGGTAGAGGCCGGCGGCCTGTGGTCAGTCGATGAAGCGCTCGACGCATAGCTTGGGCCGCTAGGCGCTTTGGTCGCCCCTCAGCCGCTGCGTCAGCTCAAGGAAGCAGTCCAGCGTCTGCCGGCTCACGTGGTGCTCGATCCCCTCGGTATCGATCGCCGCCACCTGTTCGCTCACGCCGATCGCCCGCAAAAATTCGTACACGATCGTGTGCGTCCGCCGCGCCTTGGCCGCCAACTGCCGGCCCGCTTCGGTCAGCTCCAGCGGCCGGTAAGGCTCGCTGGTCACCAGACCCTCCCGCTTCAGCCGCGCGATCGCCTTGGTCACCGTCACGTGGCTCACATCGAACCGGCGGGCCAGGTCGATCACCCGGCAGCGACCCTCCGCGGCCTGGATGTCGTCGATGGCCTCGACGTAGTCCGCCGCCGTCTCTTGAGCATGATCGCTCCGGGTCCGACGGTGACGGTCAGAGAAAGTATGCCGGGAAGTCATCGCGACGCTGCTCCAGGCCTCACGGCGCCGCACGCGCGGACCGCCCCCAATCCGCCCGGAAAAATTGTAGCCCCTGCTACAATTCGCCGATTCTAGTGGAGGTCCGCCCGACCTTCGCCGAAGTAAACCGACGGCGACCGGCAGCCCGATTTTCGCCGCTACATCCCGCGGCGCCTCTCACGTGTTTACCAAATCCTACACTCTCGCGGGCCTCCGGGCGCTGGCAATCCTGGCCGCCGTCGCCGTCGATCTGGCCGACCGGCCGCTCCGCGCCGAGGCGCCGACGCTGCTCGAGTGGAACTACGGCGACGGCGGCCAGGGCGGGCCCGACCGCGACGAACCGCTGATTACCGACCGGCCCGATTTCACCGAGGCCTCGTCGACCGTCGGCCGAGGCGTCATGCAGCTCGAAGGGGGCTATACCTATGCGTACGACGCCGCCGCCGCCGGCAGCGTCGAGACCCACTCCTTTCCTGAAACGCTGCTTCGCGTCGGCATGCTCGCCGAGTGGTTCGAATTCCGCATGGCGTGGAACTACGGCCAGGAAACCGACCACCGCTTCGGGCAATCCCGCACCGTGAGTACCGGCGCCGACGATCTGTATCTCGGCGTCAAGTGGGGTCTCACCGGCCAGGAAGGCATCCTGCCGGAAATGGCCTTCATAACGCAAATGACCGTGCCCAGCGGCTCCAGCGACTTCACTGCCGGCCAGACGCTTCCGGGCATCGTCTGGCTGTACGGCTGGGATGTCAACGAGTGGATCGCCACGGGCGCCCAAACCAAGGCCAATCGCGCCTTGGATGACGTCACCGGCCGCCCCTACCTCGAGTTCTCGCAGTCGTGGACGGTCAACTACAGTCTGGCCGACCGCCTGGGGGCCTACACCGAGTGGTTCGTCCTCGCCCCCGACGGCGCCGACGTTAACCACACCGAGAACTACGCCGACGGCGGCTTCACCTTCCAGGTCAGCAACGACTTGCAGCTCGATCTCCGCGGCGGCGTCGGCCTTAATGAAGCCGCCGCCGACTATTTCATCGGCAGCGGCTTCGCCATCCGCCGCTAACCCGCCGCCGAAGCGTGCCATGCCCACGTCCGCGTGGGCATGCCAAACGACCATGCTACGTGCCATGCCCACGTCCGCGTGGGCATGCCAAACGACC
>JADLBW010000111.1 GCA_020847515.1 Pirellulales bacterium
ACGAGCATTGCACTAGCAGGGCGCGGAACGGAGGCACTCATGCCTGAGGAGCAGCACGGCCCCAACCGCACCAACCGGCCGAACGAGCCAGAGCCAACCGAGAACCTCGGGCGCTGGATCGATTCTCGTGATCTGGGCGACGTCCAGACCGGCGGGCCCGGCAACGAAGCGTTCGACGACGGCGCGTTCGGCGACAAGCAGCAGCCCCCACCACCACCGCTGACTGGCTCGGACGACGACGCCTACCCGCTCAATCGCGAGATCCGGGAGGACCTGAAGGGAAGCTGAGGCTCGGATCAACGAGCGCTACTCTTCGTCAAGCGGCACAATTCTTGCGCATTCCTTCGCAGGGTCGCGACAAGCAAGCAGCCGAGGGGCCAGTAGCGGGGAAAGCGCCGCTACTGGCGAGCCCGGAAGATCAGGTTCAGCACCACCGTCAGGACGATGCTCAGCAGTAGGCCCGTCATCAGCGGGAAGAAACAGGCAAACCCGTCCTGCTGAATCCGGATATCGCCTGGGAGTCGGCCGAGGAAACGGTACCCGGCTGGCCAGCAGCAGGCCGCCGCCGATAACCGCGATGGCAACGGCGGCGGCGATGAGCACGCGTCCGAGATGATCCAGCTCCCAAATGGCTCCATGATCGCTCTTCGCCAGAGGGACGGCTGCCGGCAGTCGCCCCTGTTAGGCCTGATAAACACGAGTATACAGAGTGCCGGTACGGGGGACTGATGTACGACGGACAGCAGCGCGACAACGGCTCAATGCAGCCGCCGGGACCCCATCGGCCAGTCTCCCCGAGCAACAGCGTGTTTGACGCCGCTCCGGAGGCCGCGTCGGACAGCGAGTTCCTCGCCATCGTCGCCCACGAGCTGAAAGGCCCTCTCACGAACATCGGCGGCTATACCCAGTTGTTGCTCCGCCAGCCACAGCTCCCCGACGAACGCCGAACAAACTACCTTCGAGTCATCCTCGACGAGACGCGCCGGCTTTCTCGGCTGGTGAACGATCTCGTCGACGCGACGCAGTTCGAGAGCGGTCACATCGAGACCATCCTCGGGCCGGCGCGGTTGGATGGCATCATCGCTGGGGCGCTCGATCGGGCCCAGCGCGTCGTGCCGGAGGGTCGCCTGGAGGTCGACGAATACGCTGTGCCCGAAGCAGTGTGGGACAGCGCCCGAATTGAGGACGCGCTCTTCCACCTGATTGTCAACGCTTGGCGGCACGCGCCGGCGGCGGAGCCGGTCCGCCTGACGGTTGGCCAGACCGGCGACCGCGTGTTGATCGCCGTGCAGGATCGTGGCGCGGGGGTCCCCGAACACGTCGAGACGATCATGCGGACGCCGTTCTTCCGTGTGCCGCGATCGGCGGGCGGTCGGAAGGTCAAGGGCCTCGGGCTCTTCCTGACGCGCTCGATCGCGGCGGCGCACGGTGGCGCACTGCACCTGCGCAGCCGCCCCGGAGGCGGCACCATCGCGGAGCTAGAGCTGCCGCTGCGCGCCCGCTGATGGGCCTGTGTCAGGCCCCGTGTGGCGCTATCTCAAAAGGCAGCGCCACACGCAGCGCCACACCGTTGCTGCCTTTTGTGCGATCGTGGGCCTCGGCGGATTGGGCAGCCCGGCGACCGTGCGATAGCCGGCGCGCTGGCGACTGGCGGTAGCCTGCGGCCGTGCCCGCCGTTATAATCAGCCGGCAGCAGACGCGCCAGAACGATTCGAGGCGGGAGATTGACTCAGGGAGCGCAGGGTGGTGAACACCGCCGCTGGCGAGGCCGCCGGAGGCGGTCCGGGGCCGGTGGTGGCCAAACGCCGCCGGCCGGGCAGGCCGGCCAGCCGCCGCGCCCGCAATCGCCCGCACCACGGCCAGCCCAGGTGCCCCGGCCAGCCCAGGCGTCGCGGCCCCAGCGTCAGGAGCCTCGCCAGCGACCGGAGGCGCGCCCGCCGCGCGCCGGTCAAGCCGGCCGCAGCCGGCGGACGCGCGCCGAGCGGGACCGTGCCCCATTACCGCCCAGCTTCACCGTGGGTCAGCGGGTTCGGTTCATCGAGCCGCTCAAGCCAACCGGCGGCCGGGTCTCACTGGGGACGATCGTGCGCGCCGGCGATTTCGTGGATGTGCGCTGGGAAGATGGGCGAACGTCGTTGATGGTCGCGACCGCTGCACTCGAGCTCTGGCCTGATGAAAAGGATGAAGAACCCAGCGATGACGCGAACGACGAGACGCACCGCCCTATTGACGATTAGCGCCGCCGCGGCAGCGCTGCTCTCCGCCTGCGCCGCCTCGCCGTCGCCTACTCCGGCCCCGACGACGCCGCCGAAAGCGGCCCCGCCGCCCCCGGCCAAGCCGTCGCCGGTGGCTCAGCAGAATCAACCGGCACCGAGCAAGACGGTAGGTGCCGCAAGTAAGGACAACGTGACGAAAAAGCAGTACTCCGCGCCGCCCGAGAACAAGCTCGACCCGAACAAGCAGTACTTCGCGAACATGCAGACCTCGCTGGGCAACCTTCGGATCCAGCTCTTCACGAAGGAAGCGCCGACGACGGCGAACAACTTCGTCTTCCTCGCCCGCGAGGGCTTCTACGACGGCGTCGTCTTCCACCGTGTCATTAAGAACTTCATGATCCAGGGCGGCGACCCAACCGGCACCGGCACTGGCGGCCCCGGCTACCGCTTCAAGGACGAGCTGCCGACGACCTTGGACTACGAACCGGGCATCCTCGCGATGGCGAACGCTGGCCCGAACACCAACGGCAGCCAGTTCTTCATCATGGACGGCGACCTGCGCGGCAAGCTGCCGAAGAACTACTCGATCTTCGGCAAGGTCGTCGAGGGCCAGGACGTCGTCCAGAAGATCGCCAGCGTGCCCGTCAAAGCCAACGCCCAGGGCGAGTCGTCGTCGCCCCAGACCCCGGTCAGAATCGAGACTGTCACGATCGACGAGGTCTAAGCGCGAGCCTCGCGGTCCAAAAAGAAGAGAAGCGCCCCCGCGCGCGGGCAC
>JADLBW010000112.1 GCA_020847515.1 Pirellulales bacterium
GGCGGCGTTGTCACCTGCCTCGACGCCGCCACCGGCAAGCGGATGTATGAAAAGCGCTTAGAGGCCCCGCCCGCGGCGCCTGCCAAGGCAGCCGCCGACTCCCCCTCGGAGCGCCCGGAACAGCCGCCCGGATTCGGCCGCCCCGGTGAATTTGCCGAGGCTCGTTCCTTCGGCGGCGGCATGCGGCGGCAGGACTACTCTTCGCCCGACATTGGCGACGGCAAACGATACTTCGTTCGCCGCGGCGGCGAAGCGTACGTGCTCGCTCTCGGCCCACAGTTCAAGCAGCTCGCCGTCAACCGCCTGGCGTCCGACGACGACTTCAACGCCACGCCGGCCATAGCCGACGGCGCCATCTTTATCCGCTCCAGCCACAAGCTCTATTGCGTCGCCAATGAGTAGTCGTCCGACTCCGTTCAGCGCCATCGACGCGGGTCGCGACCGCCCCTAACGCCGGCGTCCCGCAGCCCCGCCCGGCGGCTGGCCGGGCTGCCGCGAACTTGACGTCGCGAAGTAATCGGGGCGCCGCGCAAAGAAGAATCGCCGGCGCCTACAAGCTCTTGAGGATCTCCTTCATGCGGGTCCAGGCCTCGTCGTGGGCCTTGCGGTCGGCGGGCGTGGCGCCCTCCTGCTCTCCGGCGCGAAAGAAGCCGTGTCCGGCGTCGTCGTACACGACGATGTCGAACGTCTTGCTCGCGTCCTTCATCGAGTCGCTCACCTCCAAGAGTTGCCCAGTAATGCGCTGGTCGTTTCCGCCATAAAACCCATATACCGGCGCGGCGATCCTCTCGATGGCCTCGTCATCCTGCGGGGCCGGCCCGTAGAACACCAGCGCCGCCGCGAGCTGCGGATTGTGCGTTGCGTAGGCGAACGACTGCCCGCCGCCCCAGCAGAAACCGACCGTGGCCACCTTGCCGCTGGCCGCGTCCATGCCCTTCACCTGAGCAAATACGGCATCCAGATCCTCCATGACCCGCTGAGGTTTGAGGCTATAGATGCCCTTGGTCGCTGCATCGCGGGAGGGATAAGCCTCCGTCCCGCCGCCGCCGGGGCCCGTGCCGCTGAGCAAGTCCGGCGCGATGGCCAGATAACCCTGCTCAGCCAGCCGATCGGCGACGCTGCGTTCCCAATCGGTGAGCCCTTTATTCTCGTGGATGACGATAACGGCGGTCGCCTTGTCGCTCACCTCGGGGAATACCACGAAGCACCGCACCTTGCGGCCGTCTTGGCTATCGACCTCGATCCATTCATGGTGGCGCCGAGACGTTTCCAGTCGCTCCTTGACGGGATCGGCGGCCGCCGCGCTGGAGGGCGGAAGTCGCACCGTGCAGCCGATCAGCAAGCAGACGCATAACACGCGAAGCGGAGCATGCATGCCCAGGTTCTCCCTATGAAGGCGGGTACGAGGCGCAGGAATAGTATTCGGCGATTGCGCGAGACGCATGATACCGCGCCCCGCGCGGGGAATCACCCACCAGATAGCCGGCGTCGAGTCCCGCCAAGGCCGGCGGCCGCGTTGGCCAAGAGCCGCCCCGCCGCCAACGCCGACCGAATCCACAACCAGGGCGCCCTGCAGCAGTTGCCGGCCAGAATGGCCGGGCCTATTGGCGAGCGCGTCGCCTTGCGACCGCAAGCGCCGCGATCACAGCCAGCGCCAGCCCCGCAGGTTCGGGAACCGCGGCGAACGTGGGGGCGCCGAGATTCTGCCCCAGCGTTCGCTGCCAGACCAGAAAGTCGGCGCCATTGACCCGGCCGTCGCCATTGCCGTCGGCCTCGGCCTTGGTCGTCGAACCCCAGTCGGCCTCCAACACGGCGAGGTCGCCGACGTCGACTTTGCCGTCGAGGTTGTAGTCGCCGTCCGGCACGTTCAGGACGCGAACATCCTGCACAAAGACGAGCCGATTGGCCAGCGGATCCCCGTTGGCGCCGCGCAGCGGCACCGTGTCAAACGTCTCCTGAGGATATGGGTCAAGATTGTAGCGCGGCAACGCGGCGATGGCGTCGACCACGGTCATGCCGCTGCCGAGCACGCGGCCAAATGCCGAAAAGCCGCCGTCCGGCCGGGCCGGACTATCGAGTTCCGAGTTGTCGCCCAAATTAATGAACCACTGGCTGGTAACGGTATCGGGGCCGGACTTCGCCATCGCGATCGTGCCCCGCACGTTCGACGGCCCGGCGACCTCGTTGCCTGGCTCGTCCGGAATCGCCGGAAACGTGGCGATCGGCGGGGCCGAATTGTTCGATTGATTGTAGGTGAACCCGCCGCCCTGGATGACGAACGTCGGCACGCTGCGATGCACGAACGTCCCGTCATACCGATTAGCGTTCACGTAGCTCAGCATATTGTTGACTGAATTGGGCATTAACTTCGGCCATAGCCTCACGTCGTAATTGCCCAGCACGGTCTGGAAGCGGATAACCGTCGCCGAACCAGGGGCGGCGAACAACGCCAATGCGGCGGCCGCCAACCACAGGCGGCAGAACGAAATACGATTGCGCAATCTCATCGTCTAAGTAGCATCCCAGGGACCTGGCGTTGCGGCGAACGGGCCGCCGCGGCGTTGTGCGAACAAGCCGAGAATTTCAGCGTACTCGGCAGCGCCCTGGGTGTCTATGAAACGACCGACAGCCCCTGCCCCTGGCCCGCACATCTGTTAAAATCGGCGCCGCGGCGACCATGCGCTAGTGCGGCGGCGGCTTGCCCATAACCGCACGCGCCGGCCCTCCGCGAGAAGGGCCTGCGACGGCTCGCCCTTGGCTCGTTTACATGGCTCATTCGCTTTTAGGCGCTCCACGATGCCTGCTTTTCCGGAAATCACCCGTATACCGTTTGAAGGCCCGCAGAGCAAAAATCCGCTCGCCTTCCGCCATTACAACGCCGACGAACTGGTGGAAGGCCGCACCATGCGGGACCATCTGCGGTTCAGCGTCGTGTACTGGCACACCTTCCGCGGCGCCGGCGGCGATCCGTTCGGCCCCGGGACCATGCAGCGGCCGTGGGAAGCCGGAACCGACTCGGTGGCAAATGCCCAAAACCGGGCTCGGGTGGCGTTCGAGTTCATCGAAAAGCTGGGGGCGCCGTTCTATGCCTTCCACGATCGCGACGTAGCGCCCGAGGGCGCCAATCTTGCCGAGACCAACAAGAACCTCGACGCCGTCGTCAAGGTGCTCAAAGAACAACAGCAGCGCACCGGCGTAAAGCTGCTTTGGGGCACGGCCAATCTGTTCAGCAACCCGCGCTATATGCACGGGGCGGCGACCAGCCCCAATGCCGAAGCCTTCGCCTTCGCAGCGGCACAAGTGAAAAAGGCGCTGGAGGTGACCAAGGAACTGGGCGGCGCCGGCTATGTATTTTGGGGCGGACGCGAGGGCTATCAGAACCTCTGGAACACCGACATGAAGCGGGAACTGGACCACCTCGCCCGGTTTCTGCATATGGCGGTCGACTATGCGAAGGCGATTGGCTTCACCGGTCAGTTCTACATCGAACCGAAGCCGAAGGAGCCGACCAAGCATCAATACGACAGCGACGCCGCGGCCTGCCTCAACTTCCTCCGCCAGTACGATCTCTTGCCGCACCTCAAGCTCAATCTCGAGACCAATCACGCGACGCTGGCCGGACACACCATGCAGCATGAACTGGAGGTGGCCGGCGGCGCCGGGGCGCTCGGCTCGATCGACGCCAATACCGGCGATATGCTGCTCGGCTGGGATACCGACCAGTTTCCGACGGACGTCTATCTCACCACGCAGTGCATGCTGTCGGTGCTCAAATACGGTGGGTTCAGCACCGGCGGCGTCAATTTCGACGCTAAAGTTCGACGGGAAAGTTTCGAGCCGATCGACCTGTTTTACGCCCACATCGGCGGCATGGACGCCTTTGCCCGGGGCCTGAAGATCGCCGCGGCCATCCGGGCCGACGGCAAGCTCGAGGAATTCCGCCGGAGTCGCTATGCAAGCTGGGACGGCGGCCTGGGCGCTGAAATCGAAGCCGGCAAGCATGACTTCAACTCGCTGGAGAAAGCCATGCTGCAAAAGGGAGAGGCAGCGGCCAACCAAAGCGGCCGCCAGGAGATGCTGGAGAATCTGATCAATACGTATCTGTAGCGGAAAAGCCCGTAGCATCTCGCCACGGGATGATTTCGGGCCGTCGCGCGTTACTACGGTTCGCGCTCGGTCCAGCCAGCGGTTCCCAATTTCATTCGCTCCGGGCTTTGCTTGACTGGCTCGTCATCACTGCCGATCGCGCCCATGCGGGGCGGGGGGTGCGCGGCTACGCGCTGGTCTGGTTCCTGCGGACCTACTTCGGCCGGCGGCGCGTCGGCCGCTGTACGCCCGCCCAATGGCGTCGCGGGCCAGCGCCGGCCGACACGCTGCTAATCGGCTTACCCTCGTCGCTCACCGCCAGCGAAATCAACCGCTTGATCGCTCGCGGCCGTTATCGCCGCGTAGCGCTGTTCGATTATCTCGATCAACAGGAGTTGCCCTGGACTGAGGAACAGCAACACGTGCTGCGGCCGGTCGCCGGCCTGTATCTGCGTCCCTGGTTCGAGCCGGATATCGACCACGGCCTGAAGATGGGACTGGCGCCCATCCGCCGCTCGAAGAGACTGACGATGGCCATCATCGCCGATCGCGTTTGCCGCAAAACTTTCGGTCGTCCCCAGCCGCGGTACGACGTCGCCTTTCTGGGCCAACCGAACGAAACTCGCATCGCCCTCGACGGCGCCGTTCACAGAATCGATCAGCGATTCCATTGGCTCCGCGAGCTGAAGGCCCAGGCTCCGGAACTTACCTTCTGGGGCGGATTCGTCGGCGGCGACCCCGAGATCGTCGCTCGCCTGCGGCGCTCCTATGGCGACCTCTCGCCGCTCTACTACCGCGGCGGTAAGACTCGCTTCGGGCGCTACTATCAAGCCATGCGGCGCGCCCGCGTGCTGCTGGCGCCCGGCGGCAACGTCCCCTGGACCTACCGTCATTACGAGGCCCTGTACGCCGGCGGCGTGGTAGTGACGATCGACTATCGGCGGCGCGAGATGCTCGTTCCGCTGCCGCCGCAAGGCGTAGTTCATGTGCCTGACGGAGCCCCCGTCCTGCCGGCTATCAGGCAGGCGCTGGAGCTTAGTCGCGCCCGTCCCTCGCTGGGCGAGGAGAACTACGCGTTTCTCGAGCGCTACCTCCGCTTGGGCGCCTACTCGCGCAGCCGTCCGCCGCTCGTTCAGCGGTTTCTCCAACAGTTCGACTAACGCCGAAGGCTACGCCGGGCGAACGCCAAGCCGGCGACCGGCCCTCAGATACGCCGACGCGCCAGCCACAGGCCCGGAAACAGCACCCAGGTCAGGGCCAAGCCAAGCGGCTCCGGCACGGCCAGGCGATAGCCGATAATCGGCGTCGCGGTGTCGCTGGCCCACGCGCCGTTGCCGCCCGGCGGGGCGTGCAGTTCCCCGCTCGCTTCCAGCGAGAACGAGATGTCGATCGTGCGTCCGAGGCTCATGATCGGCGCCCCCCGGTCGCCCGGCGCCGCGCCCGGGTAGTTCATGAAGCCGGCAAACGGGGCGACCATTTCAAATTCATGACCGTCTGCTGACATAGCGCCGCGGAGTATGCCCTGGTAGACCGGCCCGCGGTCGGCGACGAAGGTGATGCTCGTGCCGTCGCCCAGATCAAACTCGCCTTGATTGGCATCGTCGAACATGACCCACTGCGTGTAATGTTCATACGTTCCCGGCAGAACGTCGACGACGCCCTGCTTCTGGTCGGCAGTGAGCGTCGCCAGGTCTCCGGCTGACAGGGCGCCGTGATTGATATAATGCCCCGTATTGAAGGCCCCGTCGTAGAACTCGATCTCCATGTTCATGTCGTAGCCCCGCGAAGTCGGATAGTACCCTCCTTCATGGAGCCAGTAGCCGGTCGAGTCGTCGTTGTCGACGTCGATCGTCACGATGACGTAGTAGCGGCCGGCCCGGCCGGCCGATTGCGACTGCGTCGCGCCGACCGATCCGCGCGCGCGGAAGTAGGCGTACAGGTTGTCGGCGTCGTGGGCGACCTTGTACTCCAAAATGTCTACGTCCGGATGATTGACGTAGCTGGGGACGTCGCTCATGCCGTCGTGATCCGTGTCATGCTGGTCGTCGGCCGGGTCCGAGTAGGCCGGCACGGTCGCCCAGTCGTCGAACAATCCGTCGACGGTGATGGGGCGGATGGGCTCGGCGGCCAGCGGGGCCAAGCTCGCCGCCGACAGCAGCATCGCGGCAGCTCCCTGGCGGATGCCCAAGATCACAGGATAACGGCGAGCGCAAGAACGTCCTACAAGATTCATCTCGACCTCTCGTTGCGGAATAGAAGATATGGAAGAGGGCCCGATGGCAAGGTTGGCCGTGCACCAACGGCTCACTGGATGCTAGGTCGAGCGTCCCTCCGCAACGGCTGTTCGAGAAGCGTCAGTACAATCGCTCCATCATACCACAAAGGCGCCGCCCGGATCGACCACTACTGGCTTGGCGGCTGTCGAGCGGGTTACCGCCTCGGCCCACTTGGCGGCGTCTTGGGCAATCGGCGGCCAGGTGTTGTAGTGGCACGGCGCCGCCTGGCGGGCATTGAGCAATTTGATCGCCTCTACGGCGTCGTCGGGCCCCATGGTAAAGCGGTCGCCGATCGGCAGCACCGCCAGGTCCAAGCCCCCCAGGCCGATCAGCTTCATATCGAGAAACAACGCCGTGTCGCCGGCAAAGTAAATTCGCTTGCCGTCGAGTTCTACGACATACCCGCCCGCCACGCCGCCGTACGAGCCGTCGGGCATGCTCGAACTATGGTGAGCGATCGTGAACTTCACCCGCCCGAACGGCAGGCGAATGCCGCCGCCCGGGTTCATTGGCTCGATCCTGTTCTCGCTCACGCCTTGCCGCTTCACCCATTGGCTTACTTCGTAGTTGGAAACCACGGTGGCGCCAGTCCGCTGGGCGATCCGGGGGGCGTCGGCCACATGGTCGAAGTGGCCGTGCGTCAATAGGATGTAGTCAGCCTCTACCGCATCGGCCTTTACCGGCGACGTGGGCGAGTCGTTCAAGTAAGGATCGACCAATATCCGCACGCCTGCAGATTCAAGCGTGAAACAGGAATGACCAAGCCAGGTGATGTTCACAGCCATCGGCAAACCCTCCGCGGTCCAATTCGGCAAGAATCGCTGCCTGAACTTTTACCTTGGCAAGTACAATGGAGACAAGCGGCTAACCGCCTAAAGCCGCGTCAAAAGCCGTCGCCTCGAGCTTTGAGCAGGCGTCACACTGCCCGTGCTTGGCCGGATCGCGGGGCGGCAAATCTCCATCGGCTGCGCCGGGCCATCGATATCTGCCCATGCGACTCCCGCTAGTGCCATCCGTCATCGTCGCCGTTTCGCAGCTACTTGCGAGCACGGCGCCCCTCCGCGCCGCCGATTATCCCCCGCCACGGAGCGTTGATCTGCAGCGGGCTGAGGCCGCGGGCCTGCGCAGGCTCGAAGGCCGGCACGTTCGCCTATTCACCGACCTGGCCGATTCGCCCGCGGTCGACGAACTGCCCGCGGTCTTCGACGCCGCTGTACCGCAATGGGCCGCTTATTTCGGACTTGCCGAGGGCTCGATCCGCGGCCGGTTCCTCGGATTCGTCGTCGGGGACCGCCAGCGGCTCGCCGCGCTCGACTTGCTCCCGGCCGAGAATCCGCAATTCGTCAATGGCTACGCGCGGGGCTACGAATTCTGGCTCGACGATCAGCCCAGCGACTATTACCGCCGCCATTTGCTGCTTCACGAGGGGACGCACGCGTTTATGCAAACGCAACTCGGCGGCTGCGGCGCTCCCTGGTACATGGAAGGCCTGGCCGAGCTGCTCGGAACGCACGCCTGGCGCGACGGCCACTTGCAGCTCGGCGTCTTCCCGGCCAATCGCAGCGAGTTCCCAATGTGGGGCCGAACGAAGCTCGTCCGCGACGCCTTTGCCGCCAGGCAGGCCTGGCGGCTTGATCGGGTGTTGACGGTTGATAACCGTCGAGCGCTCGGCCCCGACCATTACGCATGGACCTGGGCGCTGGCGGCGCTGCTCGACGGGCATCCCCAGTTCCGCGAGCGATTTCGGACGCTCAAGAATGATGCGGCCGACCCCGCGTTCAACGATCGCTTTCGCCGGCTCTTCGCCGCCGACTGGAACGATTTGCAGGTCGAGTGGCAGACGTACGTCGCTGAACTTGACTACGGCTATGATCTCAACCGCATGGCGATGATTCACCTTCCGCCCGCGCCGCTCGACGCCGCCTCGCGATCCAGGAAGATAGCCGCCGATCGCGGCTGGCAGTCGACCGGTTGGCTCCTCCAAGCGGGCACGCCGTACCGCATCACCGCAAGCGGACGCTACGTAATTGCCAACGACGGCGAGCCGTGGCCCTGCGAACCGGGCGGCGTGACGATCGAATATCACAGCGGCCGGCCGCTGGGCATGCTGCTCGGCGCGTTGCGGCCCGTGGGCGACGGGTTAGCAACGTTTGCAGCGCCGACCGCCGTAGGGCTCGTTTCGACGATCACGCCGCAGCACGATGCGGTGCTCTACCTCCGCGTTAATGACTCGGCCGCCAAGCTTGGGGAGAACTCTGGCGAGCTAACCGCTACGGTCGCTCCCGCCGCGGCAGCCGCAGCCCTCAGTCACTGACGGCGGGGCTATCCGGCGACGTACCGCATGGACATCCCGCACTACCAGTACACATATCGCTGAAACAGCTCCCGCTCTTTCGGCGGCAAGGCCTGTACGTCGGGAACCAAGAACCGATTGTCGTCCAGGTCGAGGAGCATCTTGCCGCGCTGGCCGAAGTCCTGCACCTGGCTCTGGCTCCAGCGCATGGTGAACCGCTTCGGGCCGTACGCCGTCTGGACCTCGCAGTGAAGGTGGCCCAGCTCCAGGTGCATCGACTCGATGCGATCGATGGTCTGCAGGAAGTAACGGCGGTCGAGCGCGTGCCGGACGAGCATCTGCGCCGCGATAGGCCAGGCGTCGAGATTTCGCAGGATGCCGATCTCCCGCTGTTCGCCCTCGCGGGTCCAGACCCGCAGGCTGATGTAATCCTGCGGGTTGGTCGCCGGAAACAGGTTCACCGCAAACACGCCCCGGTAGACCTCGTCGTTGGCCAGCACCACGGTCACCGTGCTGCGGGCGCCGGGGCAGATCTCGGCGTCGGTCGGGGCGAGCCAACGGGGCACGAAGGCTTCGGCGGCGCTGGAATCGCGTTCCGTTAGCGAGCGCTCGGCCGGAGCCGTCGTGCAGGCCTGCTTGAGCATAGCGTCCACGGACGCGCCGGTCGCCGTCTGCGATTGCAGCCGCACCAGCCTGGCATACTGGCCGTCGCAAGCGACAAGTTCCCCGTGGCTGCCCTGCTCGATCAGCCGGCCCCGATCGAACACCAAGATCCGGTGAGCGTCGCGCAGCGTGGAAAGCCGGTGCGCAATGGCGATCGTCGTCCTCCCGCGGGTGAGCGCCTTGAGGGCCTGCTGGATCGCTTGCTCGCTTTCGGCGTCGACGCTGCTGGTGGCCTCGTCGAGCACCAGGATGGGCGGATCGTAGAGAATCGCCCTGGCGATCGACAGCCGTTGGCGCTCGCCGCCGGAAAGCCCGGCGCCGCGCTCCCCCAGCCAGGTGTCGTAGCCTAGCGGCGAATTCAGGATAAATTCATGCGACTGGGCCGCCTTGGCGGCGGCGATGGCTTGCTCAGGCGTGCTTTCGGGCAGGCCGTAGACCAGATTGTCCCAAATGGTGCCGCGGAACATGAACGGCTCTTGCAGCACGACGCCGATATGCCGCCGCAGTTGATGTGCGGCCAGTTGGCGCACGTCGACGCCGTCGACCCGCACGCGCCCCTCCTGTACGTCGTAGAACCGGCAGAGCAGATTCACGAGCGTCGTCTTGCCGCTGCCGCTTTTGCCGACGATGCCGATCGTCTCGCCAGGGCGAATGTCGAAGCTGATGCCGCGGAGCACCGGCTGATGCCGTTCGTAGCCGAACGTGACGTTTTCAAACTGGATGCCCCCCTTCACCTCCGGCAAATCGACCGGCTCAGCCGGGTCGTTCGACTCGATGGGCGTGTCCAGCAGCTCGAAGACCCGCTGGCAGCCGGTAAGAAAGTTGGTCAGCCAGGTGGTGAACTGCGATAGCGTCGCCAGCGGCGTGTAGAACATCGCCAGGTAGGCCAGGAATGCCATCAGCGAACCAAGCGACATCCTGCCCGCCAGGACGTCTCGCCCGCCGACGTACCAGACGATCAATCCGCCTAGACTGAAGATAAGCTGCATCGTTGCCGAGAAGGCGGCGGTGGAGTAATCCACGCGAATGCGCGACAGCCGCAGGTAATCGCTAATGCGGTTGTAGCGCTCATACTCGCGATTCTCCTGGGCGAACGCCTTCACCACGCGAATGCCCGAGAGCATGCAGGTAAGCATGCCGGCCTGCTTGCTGCTGGAGTCCCAGTAGCGGTAATGCTTGGGATGGACCCGCTTCCAGAAGAAGAAGCTGCCGGCGATCACCAGCGGCGCCGGGATAAGCGTGTACATCGCCAGCTTCGGATTGAGCGTGAAGAGCATCACGCCCACGGCGGTCACCTGCACGATCTGCAGCAAAAAGCCGCCGGTGATCTGCTGCAGCAGGCTCTGAATGACTTCGCTGTCGTAGGCGACGCGGCTGGTGATCGAGCCGACCTGGTGCCGGTCGTAATAACTCAGTCCCAGCGCGTGGAGTTTCTCCACCAACTTGGCGCGCAGCTCAAAGGTGAGCGCCACGCCGACGCGCGTCGCCATGCGACCTTTGGCGAAGTTGACCAGGCTTAGCACGATCCGCGCAAAGGCGAGCGAACCGACGACGGTCAACAGCGCCGTCATCATCGCTGGCGGATGGAGCGACCCCTCGCCTCCCTTGAGAATGTGGTCTACGAGATATTGCTGAAGCTTCGGCGGAGCCAGCTCGGCGGCCACGGCGATCAGCATCAGCCCGCACATCACGGCCGCCGTCGCGCGGTGGGGCCACAGCATTTGGGCCAGCCGCCCGATGATGGCCTTGCGCGGAATGCAGCGGGGGCAGGCCTCGCCGGGCGTCGGCAAGCGCTGATCGCATTTCGCACAGTGCGTCGCCAGCGACGGCTCGGCGGCAGTGGTCGCCACCTCTCCGGTCGCACGCAGATCTTCCAAGCTCCGCGCCAAACGGTGAAACCGGTCGGCCTCCGCGTTCGAGTAACGGGCCAGGTCGACCCAATGACCGTCGACGAAGGCCTGCAGGAATCCCGAGCCGACGGCGCCTTGTGTGCGGAACTCCTCGACCTCCGACAGCGGTACGTGGGTCTCCACCGTCGCGGCGTCGCCCTCGGCCACCGCAGCGACGTTCAGATGCGTGGCGACGATCCAGTGTCGGCGCGGCCGGCCTGAAAGCGAAAGGTTGGTGCTCGTCGACATCAGCACCGGCGCCCCGTTGAGCCCCTGGAGGTCGAGTTCCCTTTTGACGGCGAGCGGCAGTTCTTCGTGGAGCATGGCAGCGGTGAGTAACGTAACGGCAGCGGCGAACGGCGCCTCGCGAGACGCCGGCTAGCGCAATAGCAACTCGCCCTAAAACAGAAGTGCGCCCTCTTGGCAGCAGATGAATTCGATCGGCATCCGGCCGTCGACCGCGTCGGCGGGGCGATTCATCTCGATCGCCTCCCGCGACGCGCATCAATTGGTTGAACGTGTAATCATCTCAGGCGAAGCAGAAGGCCGCACGCAGGCGACAGGCTCAGAAGCTCGCCGCGGCGGAGGGCCCACGCGAGCACGGCGGAATTATACGGAGATGGCCAAGCCGGCCTAGACGAGATTTTTTTGCGGGCGCCGGGACGATGCCGACCTCTTCCCGCGGTGGGGGGCTGACTGGGCAGAGCAGCCGGCTGCAGCAACCTGGTACCCCGCCTGGGGGGGAAGAACTGCGAAGGGCGTCTCGCTTCGATCAGATCGCTGGCAGTCCCTCCGCTAGCTTCCGACTTGTCGCGGGTCAAGTGAATCGACGCCCGCTTCGTCGGGCCTGGCGTCGTTGACCGTTAGGGCCTTTCGCCGCGCCTCGATCTTAGCAGGGGCCGGCTCCATGGTCCGCACAACAATCGCGCCTGCGAAGGCAGATCCGGCCACGGCCCGATCGCCGCGAGCGCCGCCGAAGCGCTGCGCAATAGACCTCGACGTCCGCCCCCTCGGGCAATTTCAGCGGTCCGGCCGAAAACCGCCAAGGATCAAACGCATAGGTTTAAGTTCGCGTTTGAGCGGGTCAAGCGCCAAGCCCAATGATTCCAGCGTCGTGGCGCCTAAGAGATTTGCGTCGCCTTCCTCGCCGAATACGACGTCGGCGCCGCCGACGCGCTCGCCATAGCGGAAGTACGCGATGCCACGCTTACGAGTGACCTTGTCGCCGTTCGCCAGCCAGAAGACTTCCTCCGACAACGGCCGAATGTTGAGCTCTTCCAGGAGTTCGCCAGGAGCCACGGTATAAATCGCGCCGGAGTCGACCATGAATTCAACAGGCCGCGTGTCCTGCGGGTCAGCGGGATTGCCAATGTCGAGCGTGAGGAACGTGAGTCCCACAATGGATCCGTACTGATCGAAGGACAGATGGCGTATGTGCCTATAGTAGCCGGCGGAAGGCGGCGCAGCAAACGCACTCACACCTCATACACAATCCGCCCATGCCGCTGGCTGCGGCTGATGCGGTCGGTGGCGTAGAGGCCTGCCAGCACGAACTCGATGCATGACGCTCGGACGGCGGGATCCTGGCTGGCGTTTACTTCGAAGGCCTTGTCCCAGATCGGCGGCACTCGCTTGATCAGCTCGGCGTAGTGCGACGACGGGAGCATGTCGCCGACTTCGATCTTCACCCCCTCGGAAAAGATCTGACCGATTTCGGCCAGGCCGTGCTTGTCGACGTATTCGCTGAATACGGTCGCGATCGCTTCCGCCATCACGGCGTCGAGCACTTGACGCTCGGTCATTTGATGAGCGCCCATCATATCCAACTCCAACTTGCCGAGCGACGACGCGTAGAGGTGCCCCAGATCGCTGATGCGCGGCACGGCGGGCTTCTCGCCCAACACCGCGGCGCGATGGCGGGCCGAGGCGATCATGGTGCGATAATTCGCCAGCGACAGGCGGGCGCTGACGCCCGACTGGTGGTCGATGTATTTTGAATTGCGGGCGGCTCGACTGACTTCTTCTACCAGTTCCTTCATAAAGTAGGGAACGACGACCTCGGCGCCGACGGTGCGGGCGACGGGCCGGTTCGCTTCAGCGACTTCTTGCTCCGCTATCCGCGCCCCGCTGTCCGCTTTTTGATCAACTTCCTGCTCGAGTATGCGCACCCCTTGGTCGCGCTCCAGCGGGTAGTGGGTGTGAATGATCGAGCCGATGCGGTCCTTCAACTGGGGGATCACCTTGCCCGAGCGGTTGTACGTCGCCGGATTTGCGCTAAACAGGATTAACACGTCGATGTCGAACTTCACCGGATAGCCGCGAATTTGCACATCGCGTTCCTCCAGGATGTTGAAGAGTCCCACCTGCACCAGTTCATCCAGTTCGGGCAACTCGTTCATGGCGAAAATACCGCGATGCATCCGCGGAATAAGCCCGAAATGGAGCGCATCCTCGGCGCTCATGCTGACGCCTGCGGCCAGCTTCGCCGGGTCGATTTCGCCGATGATGTCGGCGAACTTGGTGCCCGGCGCCAGCCGCTCGGCGTAGCGATCCTCGCGCGACCACCAGGCAATCGGCACTTCGTCGGCCGGGCAGCTTTCTACCAGGATGCGGCCCCGCTTGGTGATGGGACGGTAGGGGTCGTCATGCAGCGGGATGCTCGCGTCCTCGATGTAGGGCACCGCCTCATCCAGAAAACTGCTCACCAGCCGCATCAACCGGCTCTTGGCCTGGCCTTTCTCGCCCAGGAACAGCAGGTCGTGCTGGGCGAGGATGGCGATGTTCAGCTCCGGGAGCACCGTGTCGTCGTAACCTATGATGCCCGCATAAAGATCCTCGCCGGATTGCAGCTTTCGCAAGAAGTTGTCGTGGATCTCTTGCTTTACGCTCTTGCTCGTCCAGCCGCTGGCGCGAAGCTGGGCCAGGGTGCGGGGGCGGTGCATCGATTCGAAGGAGACGGCCATAACAGTTCGCAGGCAGGGCGGGGGAGAGGCGTGCCGCAATCGGAGGCAGGAATTTCGGCGCAAGCGAAATTATAGCGCAGCGGCGAGCATTGCCAAATGAGCGACGACAGGCCGACTTCCAGCGAGGTCGCGGCTCTATCCAGCCCGAGGTGCTGAAGCGGCGATCCGGCGGATCAGGCCGCGTCGCGAGTTGCCGCCGGCGGCGCAGACCCAGCGCCGCCCGCTTGGAGGGCGCCGCGCAGCGCCTCGATCGCGCCTGCCGCCCCGGTCGCCGCATCGTAGCGCACCACCGAGTGAGCCGCGCGAACCATGGCCGTCGGTATCAAGGCCGCAGCGGGCGCGATGATCACTCGGCACGCGGAATTCGTCGAGAACCGCGCCGTGGAAGGCCAAACCAGCAGTTCGAGCTCCGGCCCGACGGCGCTCTCATGAAACACTGCCCGGAGCCTGCGCGCCAGCTCCGGCTGATCGGTCTCCGCAATTCGAGTCGAAACCTGTGATAAGCTGCGACTGCGAATGCCTTCCAAGCAGCGGGCCAGCACCAGCGGTCGCTTGAAGTACGCGACGTTCGGTCCGTCCTGCCAGCGGCCGGGCGTCGTCGCATGGGGCGGATGCCACAGATGGTATGCCTGCGTATATCCCAGGGCCGTCGCCACGCGGGCGCCGATCTTGCGCAGCCGCGCCGCCAGGTCGTCGTCCTCGCAGCCCCAGCCCCGAAACTGCTCGTCAAAGCCGTTGATCCGCTCCAACTGCTCTCGCCAGGCGGCCATATTCCAGCCGATCAGTTTAGGCCGACTGCCGTGGCGCATGAGCTGATAGGCCAGCGATTTGAGATAGGTCTTGCGAAGCGACTTCCTCAGCGGCGCGACCATCGCCAGGAACCCGCCGCTGCGAACGGCCTGTTCATCGATCTGCCGGCTGGTCGACTCATCTAAACGGATGCAATCGCCCGCGCGCACAACCCCGTGGCGTCGGGCCTCGAGATGTCGCTGCAGGTGGTCCGGCGGGAAGATGCAATCGCCGTCGGTAAATAGCAGATACGGGGCCAGCGAAGAGCGGATGCCGGCGTTGCGGCAGCGGGCGAGCTGAAAGCCGTCGTGCGGATGGGTGCAGAACTTCAGCCTGAAGGCGCCCTCGCGGCGGAACTGGTCGACTACGTCGGCCGTTTCGTCCAGCGAGCCGTCGTCGACGACGATCGCCTCGAACCGCCCGGCGACTCCCTGCTGCACGGCCAGCGACGCCAGACACCGGCGCAGGTGGCCGGGACGCTGATAGGTGGAGACGATGACTGAGATTTCCGGCGGCGCAACCACGGCAACCTCCCTGCCGGCGGCGATCGATCAATGGGGCGCTGATCGTAGGCAAGCCGCCGCTGGCGGGCGAGATCGATTTTTTCGCCGAACGCGGGGGCGTAGCGTCCGCGCTCGACCGCTAGCAGGGCGACCGACCGCTCAGGCGGAAGCGTCAAGGCAGCGCCTCGTCCACGCCCGGCAGTGGGAACAGCGGGGACGCGACATGCGCTTCCTTGGCGTAGGCGCTCAGTCGCCGAACTACGTCGGGGTGCTCAGCGGCGACGTCGGTCGTCTCGCTGCGGTCGGTTGCCAGATCGTAGAGCTGCCAGGAGCGATTGCCGGCGGCCAGGTCGGTGCGAACGCCCTTCCATCGGCCTGACCGAACGGCCTGCTGGCCGCCATTGGGCGGGTACTCCCAGTATAAGTAAGGTCGCTCAGGGGGCGATTCGCTGCCCAGCAAGGCGCCGGCCAGGCTCAGGCCGTCGACGCTCTCGGGCGCGCGGACCCCGGCCAGCTCGCACAGCGTCGGCAAGAGGTCCCACATGGCCGCCAGGGCCGCTGTTTCGCCGGAAGGGGTCCGGCCGGTCCAGCGGGCGATGAGCGGCGATCGAATGCCTCCCTCGTACACCGATCCTTTCCTGCCGCGCAGGTGTGCCGACGAATTGAAAAAGTCCGAATCGCTGCCCCCCAGCCGGTCGTAGGTCGGGCCGTTGTCGCTGGTGAACACGATGAGCGTGTTCTCACCCAGGTTCAGTCCGTCGATCAAATCGACTATCTCGCCCACTCCCTGGTCCATATGCGTGACCATCGCTGCATAGCCTGCCCGGGGCGCGGGGTGCTTCTGATAGCCCTTATGATCGTAGGGAGCTTCTTGAATCTGGCCGGCATACTGGGCGAGCGATTCGTCGGGAACCTGAATCGACAGATGCGGCACGGTCAGCGGCACGTAGAGGAAGAACGGCCCATCCTTGTGTTCCCGGATGAAGGCCTTTGCCGCGCTGACGAACTGGTCTTGCGAATATGTCTCGCCGGAAAGGCTCTTGCCGTCGTTGCCGGGCTGCGGCTGCTTCTGGTCGTTCCGCCACAGGAACGCCGGAAAGTGGTTGTGGGCGTGGCGCTGGCAATAATAGCCGTAGAATGAGTCGAAACCCTGCGACGTCGGGGCCCCGCTGGTTCCGAGGTGGCCCAGGCCCCACTTGCCGACCGCCGCGGTGGCGTAACCCTGCTGCTTGAGCAGCTCGGCCAGCGTCCGGGCGTCGTCGGGAATCGGTTCCTGCCCGGTGAACTTGCTCTCGAGCGGCTCCACCCGGCGCGTCCAAGGGCCCTTCTCGCGATTCTCGCGGATGTAGGCGTGCCCCGTGTGCAGGCCGGTCATGAGCGTGCACCGGCACGGCGCGCAGACCGGCGCTCCTGCGTAAAACTGCGTGAATCTCATCCCTCCGGCGGCAAGCCGGTCGATCTGGGGCGTGCGGATGATCTGCTGGCCATAACAGCCCAGCTCGCCGACGCCGAGGTCGTCGGCCAGGATGAAGACGAAATTGGGCGGCCGGTCGGCGGCGAGCGCGCACGGCGCGAGGTCCAGCGCGGCAAGTGCGCAGGCCGCAAGGACCATGGATAAGAGCCGGCGCAATTGCTTCCCTCCATTCGCCGCCCGCTTCGAGGCGAACGGCGTGCGTTGATAAACCTTATTTCTCCGCGTCGCGCGGCTGCGAGAGGGGCGCCAGCGCCGATTCATAAAACTTCAGTAGATCTTTGCGGAGCTTCTTCAGCGACGGTTCGTGGGCGTACATCATGTGGCCCGCTTCGTAATAATCCGTCGTAAAATTGTCCTGCAGCTTCTCGGGCAGATTGAGGTGGTCGCGCGTGTACTCCATCGCCGTCGCCGGCGTCGCCAGATCGTAGTATCCGCAGGCGGCGAACACCTTCAAATACGGGTTATTCACCATCGCCTCGCGCAGCGCGCTGGAAGCGTTGACGAAGCGATTGGCGAACTCGCTGTAGTCCCAGGGATGCACCCGGTCAGTCAGGATCTCATAGACCCGGTCCTCCTTGACCTTAAGCGTCGTGCGGACATAGTCGTTCAGCGCCGAGGTGAAGGCGCCGAATACCGCCGACGCGCTCGGATCGTATTGGGTCGAATCGCCGACCTCGTCAAGCGCGAAGTTCGCGTAGCGGCTGTCGAACCGGCCGACGACCAACCCCTGCTTCCGCAGCAGCTCCTTGCCGAAGCGGTACATCGGCGCCCGCAGATTCGACGCTTCGATATACTGCTGGTCGAGCCCGGTAAGCTGGGCCATGCGCCGGACGACCTCCTCGCGCCGCCGCCCGTCCAACGAGTCTCCCGCGGCGAGGGCCCGCAGGTACGGACCCATGGCGAAACGTTTCGCCTCCCCGGCGACCTCTTCGACCGTCAGCTTTTGCAGGTCTTCGGACAACGCCTTGTGATACCAGGCCGTCGTCGCGTAGCTCGGCAGAAACAGCGCGTACGCGATGTCGTTGTTGCCGCTGGCGATCAGCGTTTGAAAGTCGACCACGGCCGACACGAGCACGATGCCGTTGAGGTACATGTGGTACCTCTCTTGCAACTCGCCGCTGAGCCCCGCCGCTCGGAGGCCGCCGTAGCTCTCGCCGATGAGGAACTTCGGCGAATCCCAGCGGCCGTATTTGGTCGTGTAGTCGTGAATGAACTGGCCGACGCTGCGAATGTCTTCGTCGTAACCGTGAAACTGTCGCTTGTCTTCGCCTTTCGCCGGCCGGCTGAAGCCGGTGCTCACCGGATCGATGAACACCAGGTCTGTGACGTCGAGCAGCGAGTACTGATTGGGTATGAGCTCGTGGGGGGGCGGAAGCGTTTCGGCGTCGCTGCCCAGCTTGACGCGCATCGGGCCCAGCATGCCCAGGTGAAGCCAGACGGACGAACTGCCTGGGCCGCCGTTGAAGCAAAACGTGATCGGCCGCCGCGGGGCGCGCTGTGCCGAATCGGCGGAGTCGCTCGACTCGTCGTCATCTCCGTTCTCGTCGTCGTCCTGGGGGTCGTCCCTTTCGGCGTCGTCCTCGTTGGCGTCGTCCTCGTCGGCTTCGTCCTCGTCGGCTTCGTCCTCGTCGGCTTCGTCCTGCGGTTCATGTCGCTCCGGCGGAGCTTTCGCATATGCGATGAAGAAGACCTCGGCCTTGGGCTCCCCCTCGTCGGTTTTCATGACCATCTTGCCCGCCGTGGCGATGTAAGCGATCTCCTTGCCGGCGATCGTCACCTGGCCGCAGGTGACAACCGGCTCGGCATCTTTCTTCTTAGACTGCTTGGCGGAATCGTCGTTCTCATCTTCTTTGGCCGAGCGATCCCGGCTCTCATTGTCCTCCGATTGATAATCATTCGATTCCTCGCTGGCCGATTCCGCAGCCTCGTCTCTGGCATCGCGGGATCGCTCACTCGGGACTTTACTCTTGCGGGAATCGGGCTTCTTTTCGGGTTCTGCTTCTTCCTTGCGTTGCTTGCGAAGTTCTGCGTGAGCTTCGTCATCAGGCGGCTCGGCGCGCACCGCTCGCGATGGCGTAAGCATGGCGGAAGTCGACAGCAGCAGAACCATGGCGAACAACAGCAGTTGGCTGGGGAACTTGCGGAGGGGCATAGTCTTTCTTGGCTTGAAGGAAACGCGGATCGATATTATCTGCGGCGAACGCGAAGCTGCTGGAAGCCCAGAGGTTCGCTTCCGCCAGGCTTGGCAATCGCTTACGAGGGCGTGTTGGGAGGCTTTAACGTTCGGCGGACAGCGATCGGCGCGCAAGGGGCGTCAATTACGATATTGCTTGTGGCATTGCGCGCAGGCGGCCTCAAGCCGCTTGTACGCCGCGGTGGCGGCTTCGGGACGGCCTTGTTGGAGCGATTGGCGGAGTTGTTCTGCTTGGAGCGTCGCCCCGTGAAGCCACTCGGCCAATTGCGGATCCGGATATTCGTTCGCCCGCTCCGCCTCGCGGAGGTTTTCCCACACCAGTAGCGATTGATGCTCGGGGGCAATATCAGCACTCTCGGCCGGCGTCTGCCAGCCGGCAGCGCGGCATAATTTCAGGCCGTCCCAGGCGCGATCGAGCTCCGCCATGGCCGCCGCCAGCGAGTCGACCTCCGCCGTCTCGACCAGCGGCGGTAGCCTCGCGCCCGCCGGCAGTGCGGTGAACTGGGCCACGTCGCGCCACAGCCCCGCGTACTCGGCGCCAGTTCCGGCCTGTTTCAGGTAGGCGGTCGCCTGGGCGCGGCTCATGCTTCCCGCCGCCATGCACGCGACGGCGGCCGCGGCCGGCCCCCGGTGCTGGCCGTGGTGGCAGTGGATGTAAATCGGACCTTTGACTTCGCGCACGAGCCGCGTGAGGGCGCCTTGCGCCTCAGGTCCAACGCCGTCGTAACCGATGGGTATGTGAATATAGCGCAAGCCCTGCTTCGCCGCCGCTTGGATATTGGGTTTGACGCCGTCGACGCTGACGACCGTTCGTACGCCCATTTCAGCGAGCTTCGAAAAGGCGGCGGCGTCCTTGGGTTCGCTGCCGGAATAAAGGGTCGGGGATAGCCGATGGACGTTTTGAAGGGGTTGGCGAGGCGCCGCCTTAGCGTCCGCCGAAGTCGCCTGAGGGCCGACTTGGCGGTCCTGGGCCGACAACCCCGACGGGATGGCGAGCCAGAGCGCAAGAGCCCCATAGGTCGCCGCGCCGAGTTTCGCCGCAGGACGATTTTTGGCGACAGAACGCGCCTCCCCGGCCTGCAAACGAGCCGCGGAGGCGCCGAATAGTTCGAGTCCTATCGTCCAACAGCGGGACCTTCGCCTGCAGGATTTTGTCATCGTCGCTGCCATAACCCCTCTGCCAAGCGGCGCGCTCTCCAACCCGACAGCGTTAAAATACTCCGGCATGCCAGGCATTTCGTGCCGCCTCTAACGTAACAAGTTACGCCGTCATTTTCAGTAACTTTCCAGCCCGGCCGTCTGCTGTCGCCCAGTGCTGGGAGAGCGCCAGGGCGGCGGCCCTCCCGGCGACCCGTCTCAACGGTCAGGCGAGCGCCGGCGGCGAGCGAACGCCGCACTTCCCTTGCTTCTCTTGCCGGAAGTGGGGGGCCACAATGGTGGTATGCCGCCGACGCCCGTAATCGCCGCAATCGATGTTGCCAGCCCCGCGATGCTTGGCTGGGCCGCCGCCGCGGCGCTCCCCTGGCTGGTAAACCTATGGAGCCGCCGCCGGCACGTCGACGTTTCGTGGGCCGCATCCGAACTGCTGATGACCGCCGTGCGCCAGCGCTCGCGGCGGCTAAAGCTCCGCGAACTGCTACTGCTCTCGCTGCGGGCGGCCATCTTGCTGCTGGCGGCGCTGGCGGCGGCCCAGCCGCGGTGGCATGCCGCGGGAAGCACCGGCCAGGCGGCCCGCATCCATCATGTCCTGGTCGTCGATCAATCGTCGTCTATGGCCAGTCAAATGGAAAACGGCACGCGGCTGGAATCGGCCAAGCGGCAAGCCGCCCGCATCGTTCGGGATGCGCCCGCGGGCGACGCCTTCAGCGTGATCGGCTGGGCAGCCGACGCGGAAAACGTGCTCGGTCGGCCTGCCTTCGATGAACAACCGGCCCTGGCGGCCATCGCCAGTCTTGAGGCGGCCGACACGACAGCCCAGATAGCGTCGGCCCAACGCACCGTCGAGGCAGCAATCAGCGACGCGCGGAAGAACTTTCCCGACCTCGCCAGTCGAATCGTTTTCCTCAGCGATCTGGCGGCCAACACGTGGTCCCCTGCCCGATCGCTGCCGACAGAACAGGGCAACGAGGTTTCTCAAGCTTGGAAACGGCTGAGCGAGGGCGCTGCGATTGCCCTAGTCAATGTAGACGAGACTCGGCGTTCCAATCTGGCCGTAACCGCCGTTCGGGTGGACCCGGCGGCGCCGATCATCAACGAGCCGATGACGGTGGCGGTCGACGTGGAAGGTTTCGGCACGACGGCGCCAGTCTCCGCGAGGCTCGAACTGCTGGTCGACGGCAAGCCAAGCGGCGTTCAAGACGCCGCCCTTCAACCCCGGCAGAAGCGCGTCGTGTCGTTTCAGACGCGACTGGCCCTACCCGGCGGGCATGTCGTCCAGGCGCTGCTTAGGGTCGATGGCGATCCGCTGCCGCGCGACGACTCCCGCTGGCTGTCTGTAGAAGCCCTCCGCGTGCAAAAAGCCCTTTGCATTGCCGACCGGCCCGGGCAGGCCATCGACGTCGCGCGGGCGCTCAATCCCCGTTTTGATCAGCCGGCGCCGACAGGTCGGATCAAGGTTGACATAGCCGGCGCTGCGTCGATCAGCGCCACCGACCTGAGCCAGTACGACGCGGCCTTCGTGTGCAACGTCGCGGAGCTAACGCCCCGCGACCAGCGGCTGCTGATTCGCTATGCAACCGCAGGGGGCGCCTTGGCAATTCTGCTGGGAGATCGCGTACGACCCGCCTGTTACAACGAATTGTTCTCACAGGTCGATCCCCTCCAAGCGCCAAGCGGGCCGCTTGTGCCCCTCTCTATCGCCGCAGCGCCGGCGGGCGGGCAGTGGCGGCTCGATCCGCTGGGCTACCGACATCCGATTGCAGCGCCCTTCGCTGGCAGGCCCCGCAGCGGATTGGCAGCCGTACGCGTATCTCGCTACTTCCCCGTGCAGGTGCTCGATGCGGCGCGGGTGGAGATACCGCTGGCGTTGGACTCGGGAGATCCGGCCATGATCGTCGCCGACTGCGGCCGGGGCCGCGCTGCCGTTGTAACCGTCAATCCAGCGCTGCAGTCGGCCGGTGAGCCTTGGTCGAGCCTGGCGGTAAGTCCCAGCTTTGTGCCGCTCATGCGAAAGCTGTTCCAGCATCTGACGACGACCCGCCGCGCCGAGCGATTGAACCGCCTAGCGGGCGAGCCGCTGCCCGATGAAGGGATCGGCAGTTGGACGAACCCCGACGGCCAATTGACCACGCCGCCGGGCGACACGCGACAAGCGGGCGTGTATCATTTCGCGCCGCGCGGGACGCCGACTCCCGGCCCCGCCGCAGGACGCCAGTCGCTCGCTGTAGCCATAAACGTCGATCCGCGTGAGAGCGATTTGTCCTTCATCGAGGTCAGCGAGGTTGGCGGTCTACTTCGCGATCCAGAGGAGCAGGCCTCGGTCATCGGGTCGCCGGGCGCCGGTCGTCCGCTGGCGGGCTATTTGCTTGCCCTGGCGGCCGTGTTATCGGTGCTCGAATCGACGGCGGCCTGGCTGCTGGGGCGGGGGAGTGCCTGATGCCAGTCGAAGTTCGAGACATTGCGTGGCGGTGGCCTTGGCCCGCATGGCTCGCGCCGCTGTTAGTGGCTTGTGCGGCGGCATGGATCATCACGCTCTATGCCAAAGAACCGCCTTACGTCCGCCGGTCGGTTCGCGCGGCGCTGGCCGCGCTGCGGCTCGTGTCGCTAGCCCTACTGGCGACGATGCTCGCCCAACCGACGGCAGAGCGCAGCCGCGTCGCCCGGCCGCGGCTGGTCGTCGCCGTCGATCGATCAAACAGCATGGAGACCCGCGACGTTCCCGCGACGCAACTCGGCGGTTCTCCCGGCGATGCAGCGCACCTAAGCCGTACGGACGCCTGGCGCACGCTGCTGAACCGGCGCGATCGTTCCTTCATCGATCGCCTGCAACAGCGGTTCGACGTCGATCTGGTGCAGTTCGACGCTGGCGTGGAAGCAGCATCGCTTGAGAAAGCCATCCTGCAAGACCCGATCAACAGCGGTTCGCCGATCGAGCGGGGCCGCGCTACGAGGCTGGGAGACGCAATCGACTTCGCTCTTCGACAACTCCCCGGGCCGCGGCCCAGTGCCATCATCGTGATCAGCGACGGCATCAACACGGCCGGTCTTTCCCTGGCGGATGCGACCGTTCGGGCCCAGGCCCTGGGCGTGCCGATCTTCCCCGTCGCCGTCGGGAGCGATCGACCGCGGCCCGATGTTGCAGTGGACGAGGTGCGGGCAGAGCCGGTGGCTTTTCCGGGCGATCGAATGCAAGTGGAAGTTGTAGTAAGGGCTTCCGGGTATCCGGGCCGGCGACAGCGAATCGTGCTTAGGCAAATCGCCGGCGGCGACAGCCTGGCGGAGTCAGAATTCGTGCTGCCGGAGGCCGAGGGATCGACGACGACGCTGTTGCCGCTGCGCCCTGCACAGCCGGGGACGCTGCAGCTTGTCGTCGAAGCCGAAGCCCAAGCGGGCGAGGAGAATACCGCGAACAATCGCCAGGCGCTGACGATCGAAGTCCGCCAGCAGCCGATTCGTACGCTACTCGCCTCCGCCGCCCCGAGCTTCGAATACCGGGCGCTCAAGAGCCTGCTTGAGCGAGATCCGGCGATTGCCCTGCGGGCCTGGCTGCAGGACGCCGACCCAAGTTACCCCGACGTCGATCCCGCGGCGCTAGCCGCGCTGCCGAACAGTGAAGCGGCGCTGCTACAGTTCGACGTGATTATCCTGGGCGATGTCAACCCGGCGCTCATTGGCGGCGATGCCTGGGACAATCTCCGCCAGTTCGTCGCCGTTCACGGCGGCGGGCTCGCGCTGGTTGCCGGACCGCGGTTCATGCCGGCCGCCATGGGAGAGGTCGAGGCCATGCGGAGGCTGATGCCGATTGAGCTACGGAAGGATCAACCGTTCGGCGCGACGGCGGCGGGGGCCGGAGATGGGCATGCGAAGTTTTCGATTGTTCCCACCGCTGTAGGCTTGCAGAATGCGGCGCTGCAGATTGGCGACGACCCAGCCCGATCGGCTGAGATTTGGGCCCAGTTACCCCCTGTGACGTGGATCTACCCTCTATTCGCCGCTAAGCCCGGCGCCCAGGTCCTGGCCGAAGCGCGTACGGCTGATCCTGCGCTGCCGGCTGCCTCTTCGCCGGCGATTCTGCGACAGTACGCAGGAGTCGGCGAAGTCATCATGCACCTGACCGACGAGTCCTGGCGGTGGCGCTGGCGGAGCGACGACCGCTACTTCGCCCGCTACTGGGGACAGACGGTGCGCCGGCTGGCGCGAGGTCGAGCCATGCGCGGCAGCGGCTCGCTGACCGCGGATCGAACTGAGTACGTCGCCGGCGACGACGTCACGCTATATGCTCGCTTGGGCCCGCTTGTGCAGCAGTCCGCCAGCAGCGGGGCGGAGACCGCCGAAGTGCTACTCACTGGGGAAAGCTCGCCGTCGCGGACGATTGAACTGTCGCGCAGCGGCTCCCAGCTCCACAGCTTCCAAGCAGTGGTGCGCGGATTGCCGCCGGACCGCTACGAGGCGCGGCTAATCCGTGCGGGACAAGCGCCGCTAAAGGCCCAATTCACGATCAGCGCGCCGCCGGCAGAACTATCGAATCTTGTCGTGAACACGGCTGGCATGGCGGCCCTTGCCGAAGCGACCGGGGGTCGCTGCTACACGTTAGCTACGGCTGGCCGGTTGCCCGCCGAGCTGCCGACGCCTGTGGGGCGCGTCGTCGAGCGGCTGCCGGCTGAGCCTCTTTGGAACAGTCCCTGGCTCTTGGGCGCCCTTTGCGGGACGCTCGCCTGCGAATGGCTGCTGCGCCGTCGGTCGGGCATGGTCTAACTGTATTTGAAACGAAACCTCGCGATGTCGTTGTTGTTTGCCAATCAGATGGAAGCCGTGGCCCGACGCATCGAGCGGCGTCGGCGCGCGGCGACTTGTTGCTGGCTCGTGGCTGCGGGGACGATTGCGGCGCTGGCCCTCGTCACCGCGGATTGGGCGATCGGGGTTCATCGCCTGCCCGCACGACTGTCGCTTACGGGGCTGCTTCTGGCGGCGATTTATGCCGCTTGGAGATGGCGGTCGACTGCCAGACCTGCGGCAACGCCGCTGTCGGTCGCACTGCAACTGGAGGATCGCTATCCGCAGTATCGCAGCCTGTTGGCCAGCGGCGTCGAGTTCAGCAGGCAAGCCGATGCCGACGCCACGACCGGATCGGCCGACCTGCGGCGGGCCGTCGTCTTGCGGGCCGCCGTCGCGACCGAGTCGCTTGACGTCCACTCGATCGTGCCGCTTTCGCCGCTGAGATGGGCGCTAGCGGTGTGCGCCTTGGCAGGCGTGCTCGTCGCGACGGCGGCCTTCGTGTCGCCGTCCGGAGTGGCTGCCGGCATCGCACGGCTTCTCGTTCCGTGGAGTCGCGTCGAGTATCCCCGCACGCATGATCTAACATTTGTCGATTTGCCGCGCATCGCACCCGCCGGCAGTGATTTTGCAGCGACGCTTAGCGATCGGAATGGACGCTTGCCGGCATCGGTTGAGGTTCAATTCCGCACATATCGCGACGGACAGTGGCATGAGGACGCGCAGACGTATCCCGGCGGACCAAATCAACTCATCCAGATTCGCCGGGCGAACGTGCAGGAGTCGTTCGAATTGCGGGCCGTAGGCGGCGACCACCAGTCGATGTCCTGGCGCCGCATCGAGGTTGCGCCGCCTCCGCAACTGCTGGCGCTTAAGGTCCGGGTCCATCCGCCGGCCTATTCCCATTTGCCCAGTGAAGTTGCCGGCGATCCGGCGCCGATGCTCGCCGGATCGAGGCTCGAGGCCTGCGGACGAGTAAGTCTTCCCGTGGCTTCTGGAGTGCTGCGAAATGAGGGCGAGCGGTCGGTCCCGCTGGTGATCGCAGCCGACGGTATGTCATTTAGCACGCCGCCCGCCGACTGGACGCCGCGGCGCACGGGCTCGTGGTCGCTCTACTTTACGACGCGGCAGGGGATGGCGGCCCGCCTCGACCAGCAAGTGCGCGTGGAAGTCATTCCCGACCGGCCGCCGACTGCCGAGATCGTCTATCCCGCCGAGAACCTCGCCGTCCTGCCAGAAGCGGTGATTGAGCTGGCTTTTGCGATCGAAGACGATCTGGCCGTTCGAGCGGCGGAGCTTGTCCTTCGTACGCACGCGACAAGTGCGTCAGCACCCCAAGGCGATGCAGGCGACCAGCACGTTGACATCTTCCCTAGGGACGAGCGGCCGAAGCCTGGCTCCAAACACGTCACCTATTCACTGGCGCTGTCCGATTTCGCGCTGCCGGCTGGCGCCCGGCGCTCGCTCTTGGCGCGGGCTGAAGACAGCGCCGGCCAGACCGGCCAATCGGTGCGGCCGCTGCTGCTGCACGTAATCACACCCGAGGAATTCTCGCGGCAAGTCGGCGCGCAGCTCTCACAACTGCACAACATCCTTCAGCGCGCGGCCGACCAGCAGCGTCGCGTGAGCCAGCGCATCGCGGCTTGGCAGGCGATGGCCGATGGACAGCCTTCGCGCGAGGAAAGAGAAGCGCTTTTCGATCGGCAGCGCCGCCTGCGCGACGCCGTCGGCGGCGAGCACGACTCTGCCGCAGCGATTGCGCAATCGCTCGTCGCACAATACCAGCGCAACCGCTGGCCCGACGCCGCGGCCGCACGCCGGGCGGACCGACTGTTACGGCGCTTGCAGGGACTCAGGCAAGCGGAATTGGAGGAGATTGAAGCAGCCTTAACGGCCTTCGCCAGGGAGGCCTCTCGGGGGGGCGCGGACGCAGCTCTCTCCAACCCACAACAACAAGCGCTGGCCAATGCCCGGGCGAGGCAGCAGGGCGTCATCGAGTCGCTCCAAAGCGCGCTCGACGAACTAGCCCAGTGGAGCGATTCCCAGCAGCTCCAACAAGAGCTAACCCGGCTACAGGCCGCACAGGAAGGCCTACTGGCCCGCACCGGCGCCCTGGCCCGCGCGGCACTCGCAGGGCGGCCTGAAGAGCCCGACGCGCCGCTCAATGAACAAGCGCTGCGAGCGGCCGGCGAGCAGCTTCAACTGGCTGAGCAGTTGGGCGCAGCGCTCGATCGCGCACGGCAAGCGGCGGCCGCCGGCGCCTCGCCGTCGAGCGATGCCGCCAGACTTCAGGCCGCGCTCGACCATGCGGAGCAGGGCCGGGCGCAGGCCGAGGCCCGTGCCGCCGCCGAGCATCTGGCGGACCAGCGGTTCGGCGAGGCCGCCCAGAGTCAACGCAGGGCCAGCGAGCAACTGCAACAGGCGCTGGCGGAGCTGGCCGCTGGCATCGGGCCGCTCGAGCAGCTCGACGCAGCGCTCAAGCAATTGACGGCCGACCAAGGCTCGCTGGCCAGCGACCTGCAGCGGCTCCGCTGGCGGGCGTCATCGGCGCCTTCACCCGACGGCCATCCGTCCTCCCCAGGCTCCGCCCTTGCCGCTCGCCAGGCGGAGATTCGCGAGCGGGCAACCCGCCAATCCCGCGAGAGCGCCGCACTGCCTGTGTTTGCGCGGCTACTGACCACGGCTGCCGGTACAATGGAGGGGGTCGAGCGAGAACTGCTTACCAGCGCGGTGCGCGGACAGGCCGTCGAACTTGCGGAACAGGCCCACAAGCAACTGCGGCGACTTGCCGAGGCCGTGCATGAGCAGGCCGCGCAACGTTGGGCGGCGGCCGAGCCGCTGGAGGATACTGATAAGAAGTCAGCGGGCGCCAAGCGACCGCCGGTCAACTCGAATGAGCTTCAGGCTATGCGGCTTGTGCTCGCCCAGCTTGGCGTGTTGAGAAATATGCAGGCGGAGCTACGGGGTCGAACGATCGAACTTGAACGCAGGTTTGCTGCCGGGGGCGTCTCGGCAGCGGACCGCGACCTGCAAGCCGCGCTTCTGGCCGACGAACAGAAAGGGCTCGCGGACATGGCCGACGCCTTACGTGAAGCCTCCGCGGGTTTGCCGGCCGACGCCTCTGACGACCCGCTAGGAACTCAAGCAGGCCCCGCCAACTAGCCGCCGGGCGGGGCCGCCGGGCCGCGTGGCGGTCCGGTTGCCGGCCGCCCAGTTACGCCCCACGCAGGTGCAATTTGACGCCCATTTCATCCGCCAGACTTCAGCATCTGTTGCCAATCGCCCTTGCCTGCCTGGGATCGGTCGCCCCCAGCACGGCGCTGGCTGAATCGCTTCAGGACGGTACGTCGCTCAACCTCGTCGAGCGAATGCTTCCAAAGGGGCTGTTCGCGCCGCGAGCGGAGCGGGACGCTGCACCCGGTTCCGATCGCTCCCTGGCGCGAATTGAACAGTTGCGCCGGCGGATGCTCGCCGCCGAAGCCGTCCTGGCGACCGATGACGTCTCCGGGCGGGCTAGCGCTATTCAACAGGAGGTCATCTACGAGTTGGATGCGATGCTCACCCGGCTGGAGCGGCAGTGCGATCAGTTCGCCGCCGAACAGCAGCCGCCCGGCGCCGCTCCGCCCCGACAGCCGAAAGCCGGCCCGCAACCCGCCGCCATGCCGGGCGAGTCGGCCGCGACCACAACTGCCGCTGCGGTAGGAGGACCGGTAGACCGCGCAGCAATCAGCCGTCTGGTGCGCGACGCGTGGGGCGAGTTGCCCCAGCGGCAACGCGACGAACTGCTGCAGCCGCTCGCCGAAGAGTTTTTGCCCCAATACGCAGCCGACATCGCCGACTATTTTGAGGCCCTCGCCGAGCGGGCCGGTGAGGATCGTTCGCCGCCGGAGGGGTCGCCATAGATGCTGTCCGCCAGTTGTCGAGCCAGTGTCGCGGCGTCGCTGCTCGTGGTAGCCGGGATGTTTCCTAGCGCCGCCGAGACGCCGCGCGGCCGCGCCGAGGAGCCGCTGTTTTCCCAGGCCCAGTTCATGACGACCGAGGCGACCGCTGCCATTGACCGCGGGCTGGCGTATCTGGCGGGCCAACAAACTGCCGATGGATCGTTCGGAACCAGCGGCAACGCCCGCAACGTCGCAGTGGTAGCCTTGGGCGGGATGGCGTTCTTGGCCGCCGGCAGTACGCCAGGCCGCGGTCCCTACGGTAAGAATATTGACGGCTGCATCGACTATCTCTTGGCCAACACCGCGCGGACCGGTCTGATTGCGGGCCCCGATGGCGCTACTCGCGGGCCGATGTACGGGCACGGATTCGCGGCGTTGTTTCTTGCGGAAGTCCACGGCATGAGCGAGCGGCCGCAGCTTCGCGACAAATTGGGCTCGGCGGTCGATCTGATCATCTCCGCACAGAATCGGCAGGGCGGGTGGCGGTACACGCCGCAGCCGCGCGACGCCGATCTCTCGGTCACCGTGTGCCAGGTCATGGCGCTGCGGGCGGCGAGAAATGCGGGCGTGGCAGTGCCGCGCGAGACGATCGATCGTAGCGTCGACTATGTGCGGCGGTGCCAGAACGAAGACGGGGGCTTTCGATATATGATCGCCGAAGGGCCGCCGGTGAGCGGCTTCGCGCGGACGGCGGCCGGGCTGGTCGCCCTGAATAATGCGGGGGTCTACGAGGGCGGCGAGATCGAGCGGGGGCTTGCCTATCTAATGCGGTTTCCGCCGCAGCGGCAGGACTTCGAGTCGCAAGCCTATTACTTCTATGGTCAGTACTACGCGGTGCAGGCCATGTGGCATGCCGGCGGCGCGCCGTGGCGCGCCTGGTATCCGGCGATCCGCGATCAACTCGTGGCGCGCCAATCCGAGGACGGCTCCTGGCTGGACGCCGTCGGCAAAGAGTACGGCACGGCCATGGCGTGCATTATTCTGCAGACGCCCAACAATTATCTGCCCATCCTGCAGCGATGAAACTCGCAATCGCCCGCTCGACTGCCGCAGCGTTAATTGCGTCCGCCTTGGCGCCGAGCGCCTGGGGCGCCGCGCCGGCGGCGACGCCGACCGATGGCGATTTGATCGTCGTCGGGGCCGAGGTCGAGTCGGCCAGTTTTTCCGGCGTCGCCGACTCGGGCGAACTGGAGTTCGCTGGCGCACACGGGCGGACGCTAAAGGCGCCATGTGACCGCCTGGTTCGTTGGTCGACGCCTGCCGTCGCAATAGGTCCCGACGAAGTTCACTTGCGTGATGGCAGCCGGCTACGCCTCGCTGCCGCCTGGGCAGACGCAGCGCCATGGTCCATCGAGTTGAAAACTGTGCAGGTGCGCCTCCATGAATTGGGCGAGCACGACATTGCCCGCTTGCGGCTGCAGGCGATGCTGTTCAGGCTGCCGCCCGACGAGGTGGCGCAACAGCGGACAATTGACGACCTGCTCGGCCGTCATGCCGCTAACCCGGCGGCCGATCTCGTCCTCCTCGACAACGGCGACACAATTGCAGGCGCCCTTGTCGAGGCCGGCGGCCCTTTGGACTATGCGGCACTGAACGCCGACTTTGGCGACGTTCGGATCCCGCTCGAGCGGATCCGCGGCATCGCGTTTTCCGACGATGATCCAAGCGACGCCGCGGCAGACTCCCCTGCAGATCGGCGAATCCTCTCGCCAAAGCTGCTGCTGGGCCTGCGCAACGGCAGCCGAGTCGCCGCCCGGTCGCTCGCCGGCGGCGAGCGGCTTATCGTCAAGACCATGTCGCTCGGCGATGTGACCATCCCGCCGGCTGACGTCGCGTCAATCCAGGCCCGCGGCGCGTGGCACGCCTATCTCTCCGACATCGAGGCCGCCAGCTACCAGCACACGCCCTACCTCGACTTAGATTGGCCGCATCGAAACGATCGCTGCGTCCTTGGCGGTCCTTTGCGAGTTCAGGAGCGAACCTATCTGAAGGGCCTCGGACTGCACTCCGCCTCGCGGCTGAGCTTTCGCCTGGACGGGCGCTTCGAGCTGTTTTCGGCCGCTGTGGCCCTGGACGATGCCGCGCGTGGCGGCGGCAGCGTCGTTTGCCGCGTGCTTACGCGTCGGGGCGACGGCCCGTGGCAGGAGTCGTTCGCCAGCCCCGTCCTGCGCTCAGGTGACCAGCCAACGCCAATCGCCGTCGACCTGAACGGGGCCGACGAACTGGCCCTGACGGTCGAATATGCTGACCGAGGCGACGAGCGCGACTACGTCGATTGGCTGGACGCCCGCTTGGAGCGAACTGGCCCCGCGGGCGGTCCGTAGTACTACGCAGTCCGGACAAATCCGGCGGTTCTGACCAAACGTTAAGCGGTTAGCCGCCGTCGGTCGTTCGCAAGCGCAAAAACGCTGGCCGGACGGCCCGGCCCTGGAGCCTAACGGGAGTTGTCTTGACGCGTTTCTGGAATCGCAATAAACTTTTTGCTGCGATAAGGTTGCGCTCATTTTGCGCGCATCGGCCTCATTGCGCGGTTGATGCCGCGCGAGGGCGTTTTCCCTACACTGAAGAAGGCGGGCCTGGTGGCCCGTAACGCCAATACTCCCTTGGCCGGCAAACGCTGGCGAGCCGCGGACGGTTCCGCTTGCCGCTTCTTGACGGTTGGCCAGCGCCTTCCGCAATCTTTGACGCCGCCCCGCTAGTACGTACCCGCCGAGCCGGCGACGGCCCTCTACCTATACGAGTATTTCGAGTCGACGATGGAAGTTCTGGAACGCACGTGGGACGTAGTTTCTGGCCTGGGCAACGGCGTGCTGGGGCGTTTTGAGCGCGGAATCACCGCTTTGTTCGGCTCGGCCAACGCTCGGTTCCTGCGCCGACTTCAGCCTCGGGTCGACGCGATTAACGCCTTGGAGGAGAAGTACCAGCGGTTCTCCGACGAGCAGCTACGCGCCAAGACCATCGAGTTCCGCCAGCGCCTCGACGCCGGCGAGACGCTCGATGACATCCTGGTCGAGGCCTTCGCCATCTGCCGCGAAGGAGGGCGCCGGTTTCTCGGCATGCGCCATTACGACGTGCAGCTCATGGGCGGCATGATCCTCCATGAGGGGAACATCGCCGAAATGATCACCGGCGAAGGCAAGACGCTGGTGGCCACCCTGCCGGCTTATCTCAACGCGATTCCCGGCAAAGGGGTGCACGTCGTCACCGTAAACGATTACCTCGCCCGCCGCGACATGGAGTGGATGGGGCCCCTCTACACGGGCCTGGGCCTCTCAGTCGGCGCCATCCAGAGCGGCATGGAGTCCGGCGAGCGGCAAGAGATGTATGCCCGCGACGTCACCTACGGCACGAACAACGAGTTCGGCTTCGACTACCTCCGGGACAACATGCGAATCGCCGCCCGCGGCGACGACCGCTTTCCCAAGCGCGATCAGCAGGCCCAAGGGCCGCTGAATTTCGCGATCATCGACGAAGTGGACAACATCCTCATCGACGAAGCCCGCACGCCGCTGATTATTTCCGGACCGGCCCGCGACGACGTCACCAAGTACGCCAAGGCCGACCGAATCGCCCGCCAGCTTCGCGAGGGCTCCCACTTCGAGGTGAAGGAGAAGGAGCATACCGCGCACCTCACCGACGAGGGGGTGCGCGAGGCCGAACGACTGGCCGGCGTCGAAAGCTTCTATACGGCCGGCAACATGCAGTGGCCGCATCTGATCGACAACGCCCTCAAGGCGCACCATCTGTACAAGCGCGACGTGAAGTATGTGGTCCAGGA
>JADLBW010000113.1 GCA_020847515.1 Pirellulales bacterium
GCCGATCTTGGGTTGATCGCACTGAGCAGGACGGCCGCCATGCCGCCTTTGCTTTACGATTCGCCCGTCTTTTCCGTGGCGACTCCTCCGCCGGACCTGCGCCGCATTCCACACGGCGCCCTGTAATTGCGAATCGACGGGATATGCTCCCGTGGGTTAAGCCGTGCGCTGCGCTGGAAATCGGCGTCGCCGTCTGAAGGACCCGTCGATTGCCGCTGTGTACTGGAACGCGCGGCCGGCGCACAGCGCGTACGTCGAGGACGTTGTCCGTCCCTGCGTTGTCAGTTACGCATGCATCTCTACGTTGAGGAACTCCGATGAAGGTGCTCACGGTCGCATCGATTGTGATTTTATTGACTGGGGGCCAGGCTGTGAGCATGGCCCACGGGCCGCAAATTCAGATAACCGCAGTCGCGGACAAGATCGTCACCCGCGAACTGATTCTTGACAGCCCCTACAGCACCCGGCTGAGCGAGCCGAAATTCGCCTACGTAATGCCGTTGGGCGAGTATCTTGGGGCTTGGTATGCGCGGCCTAACGGCGCTCACGATGCAGTGCTCCAGGCCCCGGCGTTTTACTCGGGTCCAGGCATCGCCTACGGGTACGGGTACGAGGCGTTTGGCTCGCTCGCAACAGGATTTGCCGCCGGCTCGCAGCTAAGCATGTCGTTCACTGGCGGGCTTTTGCGCTGGAACGGCCAGGCACTGGTCGACGCCGGGACCGCGCAATTGGAAGCCTTTCGCGGTTCGTTCTCGGCGCCTGCGGCCATGGTCCGGACAAACGACGGGGGCCCCTCTGCGAATCTAAATCTTCCCGCAGTATCGTTCGCCAGCGAAGGCGCCGAGGCCCACAGCACGGTGCGATTCCGACTGCTGGGCGACGGCGCGTCGTCCGCCAGCACGGGCCCAGACGGCGTGTACTTAGCCAGCCTCCGGTTGGAGAGCAATCAGTCCGGGCTTGCGGCGTCGGATCCGTTCTATTTCGTACTGTCGAAGAATGCGGCGGCCAACGAGGTCGTGGCGGCGGTGAATTCGCTTCGCCTCGAATCGCATCTGGTGCAGTTC
This sequence comes from Pirellulales bacterium, assembly GCA_020847515.1. Taxonomy (GTDB): domain Bacteria; phylum Planctomycetota; class Planctomycetia; order Pirellulales; family Lacipirellulaceae; genus Lacipirellula. The sequence continues at coordinate 1,065 of JADLBW010000113.1, forward strand.
GTCCCGGAGCCGGCGACCGTCGTACCGTGCCTAGCCGGCTTATGGGCTGCTCTGAGCGCCGCGCGAACTTTTCGGCGAGGCGCCCAACGATGAACCGCAAACTCACGGCCATGACGATCGTCGAACTGCTGGTGGTGATCGCCATCATCGGCGTATTGATCGGCCTGCTGATGCCTGCGGTGCAGAGTGCACGAGAGGCGGCGCGGTCGGCGCAATGCAAAAGCCAATTGAGGCAAATCGGCGTCGCGACTTTGCGCCATTGCGACGCCCACGGCGGCGAATTTCCCCAGTGGTGGCATGCCGGGCAGCAGGGCTCGCGGAGCTGGCTGTATACGCTGGCGCCCTATCTGGAAAGCGTGGACGCGATTCGCATTTGCCCCAGCGACCCGCTCGCTGACGAGCGGCTTCGCGCGGGAGCCGCCAGCTACGTCATTAACGACTACCTGGCCGCCAACGTCGAAGGCGCGGCCCGCAACCTCCGGCAAGTCGACGCGACGCACCGGACCATGCTGCTGTTCGAGGCTGCAAACGACGCCAAAGTCGATCCCAAGTATGAGCACGCCCACGCTGCCGACTGGTTCAGCGAGTTCAACGTGCAAAACGGCTACGTCCTGTGGGCAATCCAGCAGGAACTGCAGATCGATCGGCATCAACACTGCGCTAACTACGTGTTCCTCGACGGGCATGTCGAAACCCTTGCCGCAGCCCAGGTCGAACAATGGGTCGCTGCAGGATATCAATTCGCCCGGCCTCAATAGCGCCTTACGCAATCAACGCACGATGATCACTAAACTTTCGCTTTCAATTCTGCTGACAATGGTTGCGATCGGAATCGCACATGGTCACGGAAATCCGATTCATATCGACGTAGTCGGCGGCAAGCTGGTCGTCAGCGGCGGAATGGCCGATGATCGGGGCTTCGCCGACATGGCGTTTGCCGATCCGGACGAAGAAGCCGTATTGGTTCCGGCGCCCAACGACCGGCTGGCGGCCAACTTGCCTGGCTTCATCGTCGCCGGAATGGTGCCGGGGGAGCAGATTTGGCTGCATGTTCTATCGCGGCCAGATTTCGATTCGGGCGCGGCATCTCCCCGTTGGCTGTGGAGTTGGGACCCATCGACGCAGTCGGTTTCCCAATTGCCGGAGGCATTGAAATTCGAGATTGCGTCGTCGCGAGGCTTCACCCCCAATGTGCTGCTCACGCAAGCGACCAATGCAGGCACATCCGATGTCAAGCTGGCCGATTTACTGGCCTCGGACATCGGCGAACATCGGCACGTGCTGACCTACCTGTTGGACGGCCAGGCGTCGCCCGGCGCCTATGGATTCTTCGCACAGGCGACCTCTCCGGACTATGAGCCTTCCGAGCCGTTCTTGTTGACGCTGAACTACGGCCTGGACGCCCAGGCGTTTCAAATCGGCGCCGGCCGCATCAATGCTGCCGCGCGTCCGCGGGGCGACTACGACGGCGACGACGACGTTGACGGGGCCGACCTGCTTGTCTGGCAGCGAAACTTCGCATCGACGACGATGCTCGCGGCCGACGGGTCGGTCAACGGCCTCATCGACGCCGCCGACCTCGACCTATGGGGCGAACGCTTCGGCAGCGGCTACGCGAACGCCAATCTCCAAAGCGTGCGGGTTCCCGAACCTCGCATCGGGCTGGTTGATTGGATGATGGCCGCGATAATTGTCTGCCTGCGCCTGCCGCGAAAGGTGCGGCGCCCGTCTGACGGCGGCATCTCCGGCCGATTCGCCGCCGGTCGCTGTCGCAGAAGCCTATTCGCAGACGCCTAACGGAGCGGCGTGCCGCCAAGTTACCTGGAGAGCTTTGAGAGGCCCATGCTGGCGACGAGTTGCAGATCCCTGCTTTTCGGTTCGCTGATTATCGCGAGCGCCGCGATGCCGGCGATGCGCGTCTTTGCGGCGCAGTATAACGAGTTCGTGCAGGGCGACCTTTCGGGCGACGGGGCGGCGCCGAGCGTTCTCGCGCTGGGAGAAGGCTCAAATCTGCTCGTCGCCCAGTCCAGCAGAATCGACGACGACTTTCTCAAGATCGTTTTGCCTCTCAATTTGGTCGTGGATCGAGTCACCGTCGAATTTCACATGGATCCGGACCAGATTTTTTTTGGACTGCAAGCTGGAGCGACTTGGACGGCGGGCGACGCTGAGATCGATCCGAGCCAGCTTGTGGGCTGGGTCGACTTTCCGACTGATCCGGGCGCGGCTCATACCGGCGAAGATATTCTAGATGATCTTGGCTTTGCCCCGGGAGCGATCGGGTTCGTCCCGCCGCTGAGCAGCGGCACATACACAGCGCTGTTTCGGGCCCCGAGCACCGCGATCGACTTCGCCTTGGACTTTCATGTCTCCTCGCTTACGTCAGGCTTGCCCGGCGATTTCAATCGCGACGGTAGCGTCAACCAAACCGATCTGGCGATCTGGCAGCAGGCGGTCGGCGGCGGCACGCTAGGCGGCAACGATTTCCTGATCTGGCAGCGCAATCTCGGTCGACAGGCATCGACCATGGCGGGCACAATAACGGTTCCAGAGGCGCCCGCGGGCCTCTTGGCCGCGGGATCGCTTATCAGCATAATGCGCCAGCGTCGCCGCTCGGGCCGTTACCGGCGGCGAGCGGGGAATTCTCTTCACGGAACTTTTTGACCGTTACGCTCGCGGCGGCTGGGCCAGGCTACTGGCGCCTGTGCGTCGGCGGCAGCGGCTTCCGATCGCGGAATGCACAGCCATGGAAATGGATTTGAAACAATATCATCTGCCCGGGCTGGGGACGCCATCGAGTGGAGACCGCGCCGCGTTCAGCCTGGTTGAACTGCTAGTGGTCGCGGCCATCCTGGCGGCTCTGGCGGGGCTGTTGCTTCCCGCGGTGCAGGCCAGTCGGGAGGCCTCGCGAAAGAGCGTCTGCGGCAATAACTTGAAGCAGATCGGGCTGGCCATCCAGGCGTACGCAGCCGCCAAGGGCGCCTTTCCGGCAGGCTACACTTCCAGGCTCAAGCCCAATGGCGACGATGCGGGTCCGGGCTGGGGATGGGGCGTCAAACTGCTTCCCGAGGTGGAGCAGCGGGAACTGTTCGAACAGGTCAATTTCGCGGAAAAGCTCGAGGCGCCCTCATCCAAGCCAGTCCGTATGCAATCGCTGCCGCTGTTCAATTGCCCGTCCGATGACGGGTTTCAAGCGATCGTCGATATCCGGTTGCATGCGTCGTTCAAGCCGGTCTGCCAAATGGCCGCTGCCAACTACGTCGGCAGCGCCGGCACGGTGCGGGCCACCTGCCTGATCTGCCGCGATAACTTCGACGGGGTGTTCGGTCGCAATCGCGAAATCAAGCCCAAGGAAATCATCGACGGCGCGTCGAACACGCTGGCTGTCGGCGAACGGGCCACGCAATGGGCCGACGCCGCCATGTGGGGCGTCGTTGCCGGATCGCGATTGTTCGATCACCAACGCCCCAACCAGTACGCTGCTGGACCCGCCTACGTCTTGGGCACTACGTTCCGCGATGGGTTTAATATCTGCGAAACGCAGTTTGACGATCCCAACTCCGCAGAGACTTACGCCGAGTCGTTCGGCAGCATGCACCCCGGCGGCTCGCATTTCGTCTTCTGCGACGGCGGAACGCGATTTGTCTTTGATACGGTTGATCCGGCCGTGATGAACGCCTTGGCTACGCGGGATACAGTCGCCAAAGAAGGTAAGGTCGACCCCATTATCCACGAGAGCCCTTTTTGAGGCGTTGCCATTCGGCGGGCGATAAGACGACGGGGCGGCGCCATTGCAGGACGTCGGTCAGGCCGCGATGCGCTCGGCCAGGCGATCGACGATCGACTGGCCGATATTGAGGGCCGAAGTCGCGGCGGGCGAAGGCGCGTTGAGCACGTTGATCACGCGGTCATGCGACTCGATCAGGAAGTCGTCAACCATCGACCCGTCACGGGCCAGCGCTTGCGCCCGTACGCCGGCGGGGGCTGGAATCAAGTGCTCGGCTTGAATCTCCGGGACTAGCCGTTGAAGCGCGCGAACGAAGGCCCGCTTGCTGATGCTGCGCCACATTTCCCCGGCGCCGGTTCGCCAGTACCTGGCGGCAATACGGAGAAATCCAGCGTACGAAAGCGACTCCGCCAGGTCACGGAGGTTGACGTTGGTCTTGTGATAACCTTCGCGGGCGAACGCCAGTACGGCATTTGGGCCGCATTCGACGCCGCCGCGCACCATGCGCGTGAAGTGGACGCCCAGGAACGGAAACGCTGGATCAGGGACCGGATAAATGAGATTACGCACCAGCGGCTCGGCGGCCGACGTGAGTTTGAAGTATTCCCCGCGGAAGGGGACGATCTTTACCGGGGGCCGCGCGCCGCTCAGCCGGGCGACCCGGTCGCTATAGAGTCCCGCACAATTCACGACCTGGCGGCCGACGAAATCCCCGGCGAACGTATGCACGGTGATTTCTTGCGGCCCGATGCTAAATCCCGTGGCGCGGGCCCCCAGGACGATCTGCCCGCCAGCTTCGCGAATACGCGCTGCCAGTCGATCGCACACCACCCGGTAGTCCACGATGCCGGCTTCGGGTACATAAATCGCCTGCAATCCGGCGGCGTGCGGTTCCAGTTCCAGCAGTTGCGCGCGATCGATCAGCTCGCACTTTACGGCATTGGCCTGGCCGCGCTGATAGATGCTCGCCAAACGCGGCAACTCAGCCGGCTCAGTGGCGACGATCACCTTGCCGCAGATTTCGTACGGCGCCCCTTCGGCCTCGCAAAAGGCCTGCATGGCGAGCTTTCCCAGGCGGCAGTTCTCCGCCTTGAGCGAGCCCGGCTTGTAATAAATGCCCGAGTGGAGGACGCCGGAATTACGGCCGGTCTGGTGGGCGGCCAGGCGATCGTCCTTTTCCAGTAGCGTGCAACGCCGGTCAGGAAACCGCTTTCCGAAGCAGTAAGCGGCAGCCAGGCCCACGACGCCCCCGCCCACGATAATGAGATCCTGCACCTCCATGGTCCCGCGCCAATCAGTAGTGCGCCCCGGTCTTGCGAATGTGTACCATCGGCGCCCCGTCAGCCGTGAGCGACCCGCCGACCACTTCGGCCAGAAAGACGCGGTGATCTCCCGAATCGACGTGCGAACGGGGCTGACACTCCAAGTAGCCGAGGGCGTCGGCTAGCGTCGGCGCGCCCAGTTCAGCCGTGCCAATCCGCACCCCTTCGAAGGCCGGTTCGCCCAGTTCGAATCCCGCGCTGAAGTGCTTCAATAGATGCTTTTGACCCTGGCCCACGATATTCAAGACGAACGACTCGCCGCGCGACAGCCAGTCGGCTACGTATCGACCTTGGCGCACGGCTACCGTAACCATCGGCGGTTCAAACCCCGCCTGCATCGCCCAACTGGCCAGCATGCCCGTCGCCTGTTCGCCACGGCCGGCGGTCAAGATGTAGATTCCGCTGGGAACGCGGCCCAGCGCGGGCAGTGGATCGCGCGGGCTAGTCGGCGATCCGCCAGGCTGATTGTTCATAACGAGCAGCTTTCGAGGGTTCGCGAGCGGACGCGAGCAGGGGTAACGGTCGCCTGGGCCTTTTTGCTAGCGTCGGATGGAACGGCCTAACTTCTGCTCGACGCTGTCGACCTTTGAGCGAAGCCCGCCGGCGGCGCCCTTGCGGTAGTCAATTTTAGCGGTGCAACTTACACGGTTGGCCGCTTGGGCCACATGTTCGATGCACAACCGCATGACCGTTAAGACCTCGTCTAGTTCACCCTCGACGATTGTTCCCATGGAGTGTAGCTCGTAGTCCAGCCCGGAACGATCGATGATATCGACGCACTGGGCGACGAACGAGCTGACGCTTTCACCCTGCCCTATCGGCACGATGCTCATTTCCAACAAGACCATCGCTGGCGCCTCGCAAGATCCACAGGCGGCGGACTGACGGTGAATGCCGCTGAGGGACGTCCAGGTGGACGGTTTGCCCTGAACTCGACCAATTCCGCCGGGCCCCCGCCGCTGCCAGCATTTTGATGCCTCCGGATAGCCCTGTCGAGACGGCCGCTAGCACGACGCGACAAGTCGCCCTTCGCGAACGGTCGCAAATCTCCTACGCTCCGCCGGCTCAAGGATGGGAATGCCGTGAACCGCCGTCCGCAGATCGTCATTTTGATTGGACTACTGGCCGTTGCCGGCCGCGTGCGCTCGTTAGGCGCTGCGCCGCCGGAGTGGCAGCCCTATCGCGGCGAGCAAGCTTCGCCATCGCTTGCGCCCACGGGGGAGGGGACAACCTTCAGCAGCGTCGGCGTTGACTCCGCTGCCTCCGTGGTCGCGACGCCGTCGGCCCCATGGTCGACGAGCCAGCCGGTCATGTTTCCTCAGCCGGTATTCGAGGCCCCGCCTGACGAGCCCCTCTGCTACGTCGCGCCGCCGGGGGCCGGGTACTTCGATCCGAACGTTGCAGCGGCGCCCGGCGGCCCTGAGTTTTGGCAGTGGCGATTGCTTCCCGGCGGCGTGATCTGGCAATCGTACTGGGCCGGCGGCCGCGAGCCGCATATTTCGGGCGTTGCCTTTCACGATGAGAATTCCGGCGCCGATTTGCTGGACGTGACGCTCGGCGGGCGGGCGGCGCTGTTGAGGTACGGGACTGACGGCCCTGGCCGACCCCAGGGGTTCGAATTGCAGATCGAGGGCGCAGGGTTGCCGCGTCTGAACCTGAATCATAACTGGGACCTCGACGCCTGCGACTATCGGTTCGGGGCGCCGCTGGTGTATGGGCGCGATCAGTGGCAGGCGAAGTTTTCGTACTACCATCTCAGCTCGCACATGGGCGATGAGCTGGCGATCCGCGACATGGCCCTTGCGCAGCGGATCAACTTCAGTCGCGACGCGCTAGTGCTGGGGCTGTCGTACTATCCGCTACCCGCTTGGCGCTGGTACGCCGAGGCGGATTGGGCGTTCCACTACGATGTGGCAGAGCCGTGGGCCTTTCAGTTCGGCGTTGATGTGGCCGAGCCGGGGCCGACCGGGCCGGCCGGCGTGCCGTTCCTGGCGGTCAATGGGCATATTCGCGAAGAGCTTGACTACGGCGGCGACGTTGTGCTGCAGGCCGGCTGGCTCTGGCGGGGCCACAGCACCAACGTCTTGCGGCTGGGATTCCACTACTTCAACGGCAAGTCGAACCAGTTCGAGTTCTTCGATAACTTCGAACAGCAAATCGGCGGCGGGCTATGGTACGACTTTTGAGTTTGCGGCGAGCGTCCGCAGTAAACCGGAAGGCCCGCCCCGCCCTGTAATCGCGGGGGTGAGCGGCTTCAGTTGCCTACCCGTGGGCGACTTGCGTCGATAGAATGGCCCCTCATGGCAACAGGGGCGAATTATCGGCTGTTTTGGCGGGAATTCCGCCGCACGTTTCACAGCACGGGCGCCGTTTTGCCCAGCGGCAGGCAGCTTTGCCGGACCCTGGTCCGCTACGTTGCCGGCGACGGCAGGGCGCGCCGAATTCTAGAAGTTGGCCCCGGCACCGGCGTGGTGACCGACGAGATCATCAGGCGCATGGGTCCCGCTGATTCGCTAACCCTGGTCGAACTTAACGACCGATTTGTTGCGTCTTTGCGCGCGAGGCTGGCAAACGATGATCGCTGGCGGGCGGCTGCCCATCGCATCGCGATACGCCACATGCCGGTGGAACAGCTTGCGGCCGACGAGCCGTTCGACGCCATCGTCTCGTGTCTGCCGCTGAACAATTTCCCGGCTGAGCTGGTGCGCTCGATTCTGGAGCATCTCGAGCGCCTGGCCGCCACTGGGGCGACGTTGAGCTTCTTCGAGTATATCGGCGTGCGCAAGGCGAAGGCGCTGGTGTGTCCCAGGGCTGAGCGCCAGCGCTTAACAGCGATCGGCCAGATCCTCGACCAAGCGTTTCGGGAACATCGATTTCGATACGAATGCGTACTGGCCAACGTTCCTCCTGCCTGGGTTCATCACCTGCGACTCAACAACGCGGTTGAAGAACGGGCGGGAGCGGAGTAACTCGGCAAGGCGCCTGCGCTTAATCCACGTCGCAGCCGCAAGCTGCGGGCACGACAGCGGATACACATCCCTCAATGGCCCTGATCCTGACGATCGAATCTACTTGCGACGAAACGGCCGCCGCCGTCGTCAACGACCAGCTTACGGCGCTTTCGTCGGTTGTCGCCTCTCAAGATCGTTTGCACGAGCAGTTTGGCGGCGTGGTGCCAGAGATCGCCTCCCGAGCTCATGTAGAACGCATCTTGCCGGTTGTCGACGCCGCCTTAACGAAAGCAGCAATAACACTGGCGGACCTGGATGCAGTCGCCGTTGCCAATCGGCCGGGGCTGGCGGGCTCGCTGCTGGTGGGACTGATGGCGGCCAAGACGCTGGCACTGGTCTGCGACGTGCCGCTTATTGCCGTCGACCACCTGCAAGCCCACATCTATGCCTGCCGGCTGGCGGCCGGCCGAGATGTATTTCCCAGCATCGGACTCATCGTAAGCGGCGGGCACTCGAATCTGTACCGTTGCCGCACGCCGCTGGACTTCACGCCGCTGGGGGGCACCATCGACGATGCCGCGGGAGAGGCCTTCGATAAGGTGGCGAGCATGCTCGGGCTCGGTTTTCCGGGCGGGCCCGCGGTGCAGCGGGCTGCCGAACGGGGCGACTCCAAGCGATTCCGTTTGCCGCGGCCGCTATTGGACGACGATTCGCGACTCGACTTCAGCTTTAGCGGATTGAAGACCGCGGTGCGTTATCGGCTCTTCGGCGCTGGTCGGCCGGAAATGGACGCTTCCGCCCTAGACCCGCAGTTGACGGCCGACATGGCCGCTAGCGTACAGGCAGCCATCATCGATTGCCTGGTGGGAAAAGCGGTACTCGCGCTAGAACGCACCGGCTATTCGAGACTGTGCGTGGGCGGCGGCGTAGCGGCGAACCGGCCGTTCCGTGAACGGCTGGAGGCGCTGGCGGCCGAGCGTGGATTCGAGCTGTTTATCCCGCCCCTGTCGCTCTGCACCGACAATGCAGTGATGGGGGCGATTGCGGTCGAGAAGTTCAAGGCGGGACAGTTCGCGGCTCTGGACTTGGAAATCTCAGCAGGGCTGGAACGCATCGCACCGCAGCCGATCTCCGCCGATGCTTAGAGATCCGCTGGAGAGAGGTTTGTATTAGCCGGCCCATTAATGACCTCCCCGTCGGCGCGGAACCGCGACCCATGGCAGGGGCAGTCCCAGGTCTTCTCGGCGTTGTTCCATTGCACGATGCACTGCAGGTGCGGACACACGGCCGACAGTGCGGTGAGCTTGCCGCTGTCGTCGCGGGAGACAGCGATCTTGCTCATGCCCCGCCGCAGAATCGCGCCGCAGCCCAACTCGATCTCGTCGGTCGATTCGACCTCGCCGCCGGTTAACCAATCAGCATATTGTGCGGCGACGTTCAGGTTCTCTTTGGCAAAGGTCGCGGCGGCGCGTAACGTGATGCGCGCCGGGCTGTAGAGCGTCGTCCAAGGGTTTTCGCGGCCCGCAATCAGATCGGTGAGCAGCATCCCAGCGATCGTGCCGTGAGTAATACCCATGCCTGAATCGCCCGTAGCGACGAACACGTTGTCCTTGTCCATCGGATTGGGGCCGATGAACGCCAGGCCGTCCATGGTCTCCATCACCTGGCCTCCCCAGGTGAAATCGACGCGTTCGACGGGGAAACGCCCTCGAGCCCAGGCCAGTAGCCGCTCATGGCGCTCGTCGGCGTCGCTGGCCTGGCCCGATTTGTGATCTTCGCCGCCGACGATCAGCAGATCAAATTTGCCCCGGCCAGGCTCGTTTTCCAGCGGTTGCAATCGCACGTAGTGGTAGGCGTCGAGCGTGTCCCAGTACAGACCGTCGGCGACCGAGCCGCGGGGTACGCGGGCGCCAATGGCGTACGTCATGTAGGGAAACTGCTTGGTATGAATGGCAAACCGGTCATTTACCGGCGTGTTGGTCGCCACCACGACGGCGTCGGCCGTCACCGTGTAATCACCCACATTCACGACGGCCTCGTCACCTCCCTCGATGCGGTCGGCGTGGCTGTTGGCGTAGAGCTGGCCGCCAAGCTGTTTGATGGCGCTGGCGACGCCGGACAGGTATTTGTAAATGTGGACGCGACCCTGGTTGCGGAATCGCAGACAGGGGCCGGTATCGAACGAGGCGAGCGGGGCCCGCGGCGCCATCTCGACGTGGCAGCCGGCGGCCGATGCCGCGGCAAGCTCCTCTTCAAGCATCTTCTGCTCATGGCCTGGCGCCAGGAACAGATAGCCATCCAGGCGAGCAAAATCGCAGTCCAGCCCCAACTCGTTTGCGATGGTCTCGATCTTATCAATCGCGGCCGCATGACTTTGGGCGGCCAGGCGCGCCCCATTCTCGCCGTGCCACTGAACGATCTTTGTGAATCGGTCGTCAATAGCGCTGGACAGGTGGGCCGTCGTCACCTGGGTCATGCCGCCGGCAAGGGGGCCGTCGTCAAGGACGACCACTCTTTTGCCGGCTTTGGCGAGCAAGTAAGCGGTTGTCAGCCCCGTTATGCCGGCGCCTACAATGCACACGTCTGTCCTTACATTGGCTGCCAGCCGCTCGCACGGCGGCATTCTTGCGGTCGCCGCCCAGATGGATTGGTTGCGTGCATTAGGTAGCGGTGAACTTTGATTCATAACGCCCTCGCTGGTAACCGTTCACGCCCTGGGGAGCAGTGACGGCGCGGGTTGACCGGCGAGGCGCGCTTCGACGGCGTCGGTGAGAAAGTCGAAGACGTTGCGGACCTGCTGTCGGCAGGTTTCGCCGACA
>JADLBW010000114.1 GCA_020847515.1 Pirellulales bacterium
CGGGTCCGAAAGGAGAAATGGCGGCAACATCGCCACAGAGACGGATGTGCCCTTACACCGCTGAGCGGCCGTCAACAGCACCAGCTTAAACCCGCTCGCGCCCCTGTCGTTTGAGGCCCCAGCGCCAGCCGCTGCGGTATGGCGGACGGCTGTGCCGCGTGATTCGCTTAACGCCAACTTGGGGCGATGGCGATGGCAGCAAGGCGCTGAGCAACAGCCGTCGCGTTTGTCATTTTCGCGTTTTGCTTCGCGCATCGCAGCGGCGACGACAAACCGTGGCGTCTGGACGCCGTTCTTCTGCGCCCAGGCGACCTTTTCGCGATTGGTGTGGCAGCAACAATTCCGCCAGCAGTCCTGCGCATCGACGCAACCGCAGGTGCAATGCTCGCAGGGAAATCGTTCCCCTTGCGTTCTTGCGGGCCCCGCAGGCATGGGGATGCCGATCGAGGCGATCATTATCGCCGCGCAGGCCGTCGCCGCCACAGATTTTTGGCCGCGTTGCACGATATCTCCCGCCGCCAGGTGCAGACCATTAGAAAGGTCTTGCGGCAACCCGTCAGTATACTAGTTGCGACTGCGGCGTCTACGGGCGGCTCGCTTCAACTTCGGCTGCAAATTGGACCAATCGGTATCAATCAGCCGATGCGCGCTCAATTCACCGGCTGCCTGCCCCGCCAGATCGCCATTTCCAGCCGATCGTCAGCCCTCGCGGCTCGAGTTGACTGCTGCCGCCATCGCAGCACCGGCCGCCGCCAGCAGCAGCGACGCCAACAGCGGATGGCGCACCGCACGGGTGTACAGACTATGCCGCACCGCGTGCCCCGATTCGCCGCGTGACTCGCCGTCGTCGCCCGCCTCGTACAACGCTCCCTTCGTCAGAGCCGCGGGCTGCTCCTGCATTTGCGATTTGACCATCAGCGACGAGCTGAACCAGTCCATAACGCCCGGAAGGAGCTTGTTGAAACTACTGAAGACTTTGGCGGCGCCGCCGACGAACACATCCCGCGTCGGCCGCGTGGCCGCGTAAAGAATCGCCCGGGCAACGTCGTCCGGGTGGTAGACCGGCGGCGGAAGCTGCGGTTTGCGCTTCAGGTAGTTCCCGGCATGGCGCGTAAACGGCGTGTCGATCGACGCCGGCTTGATCAACGTGACGGAAATCGGCGCGCGTTCGCTTTCCAGCTCGATCCGCAAGGCATCGGTGAACCCCTTCACGGCGTGCTTGCTGGCGGCGTACATCCCCTGTACGGGGATAGCAACGTCGGATACTTCGCTGCCGACGTTAATCAACGCCCCGCCCTGCCGCCTCAGGTACGGGACAGCGGCAAGCGAGCCATTGACGACGCCCCAGAAATTCACGTCGAACAACCGGCGGTGGTCGTCTTCGCTGACCTCCTGCAACCGTCCGAAAATAGAGAGCCCTGCATTGTTGACCCACGTGTCGATGCGACCGAAGTAGTCGATCGCCGCACGGGCGATCTTTGCGACATCGTCTCGAAATGTGATATCGGCAGCGATATAGGTGGCTTCGCCGCCTGATCGCTCAATCTCGCGGACGACTTTCGCCAAGGCGTCGGCATTTCGAGAAGTGAGGAGCACCTTCGCGCCCTTGCGGGCCGCCATCCGCGCCGTCGCCAGGCCAATGCCGCTCGATGCACCGGTAACTACTATCACCTGGTCGTTGATCGGTCGCAAAGATATCGCCATGCTTTTTCCTCCACGAAGGCGTCGACGGCAGCTACCGCCCGGGGCGGGTCGCCGCACCGGCGCTGCCAAACACGCGGATCAAGCAGCTTTACAGCCGGCAAGCCGTGTCGCTGCCGCGGCCCGGGGGGCAGGCCGGCCCTGCTTCCTGGCGGCAAACCGCATGCCTTGAAATCGAGGTCGGCGCCTGCCGGCTGGAGTTGCCGTTGCCCGAGCCGTGCCCGCCATCGTCTCGCAAACCGCGTGCATGGCCGGGCGAGGGACGACGGCGTAAATGGATGGCGGCGGGATTTAGCCCGGAATTCGCTGCTTCCGCCGCTGGCCGCGCCGTCAACTTTTTTGCTTTTTGGGCGGGCGCCGGCATTCTAGGTCCGAAACCGTACAAATCTCTTCGCCATAAATCATTATCTTCAGGGGCGCTCTCCGCACGGCTCAACCCTGACCCGCGTGGCAAATCTCCGCACAGTCCCGCCAGCCCGAGTAAAGGTCACTGCAGCCGCTGCCCCCAAGCGATTCAGTTGGCAGGATCCACGGGCCAGCGACTTACTTTCGTTTTCACGCGGCGCTTTACTGAACGCAGCGAAAGCCGATGGCATCCAGCGCACACGTCCCAGTCGGATCAACCAACTCAATTCTCGCGAAGATTCCCGAGAACGAGCTCCAACGCTTCTGGGGACTACTGCAGGCGGTAGATTTCGCGGCGGGCCAGGTGCTCTATGAGCCCGGCAGGCCAATTCGATACGCCTATCTTCCGGAAAACGGAATGATCTCCCTAATATCCGTCATGAAAGACGGTCGCAGCATCGAAGTCGGCAATACGGGCCGCGAAGGCGTCGTCGGCGGGGTCATCCTGCTGGACGCTAAGACGGTCGACTACCGGCATTTCGTTCATGCCACTGGCCGCGGGCTGCGTATCGGCGCCGATCACCTGCGGGAGGCCGCCGACGTCTGCCCGGAGCTACGCGCCTCCATCCTCCGATATCTAGCCGCACTGATGGCCCAATCGATGCAAGGCATGGCGTGCAATGGACTTCACTCCGTACAACACCGCTGCTGCCGATGGTTGCTCATGAGCCGCGATCGCGTCGGCTCCGAGGAACTCGAAATTACGCATGAGGCGCTGGCCTTGATGCTGGGCGTCCGTCGCGCGAGCGTCTCGGAAGTCCTGCGCCCGCTGCAGCAGCAAGGGCTTGTTCGGTACAGCCGGGGAAAAATCACGATCCTCGATCGCCCCGGCTTGGAAGCCGGCGCCTGCGAGTGCTACCGCATAGTGGCCGACCGATACAGCCAAATACTGTGTTGACCCGCCGTGGCCGCTCGCGTACGGCACATCCGCCAGCATCCGCCGCCCGCCGGCAGACGTGTCCGGGCCAATGTCGAGGCAGCCTCCGGCGTCGGCGGCGCCGCAGCGGGGCCGTCGGCCGGCAGATCCAAGGGTCGTCCCCCGGCTGAATCGCCGATCTGCTGCGTTGCTGAGCCGGCTGTTTCGCAGCAGCGGTCTGGCCTCGCGGATTCTCGCTAATTACGTGTGGCATCTGGGCTTGAAGTCGACGGAGAATCGGGCACAATTGGGAGTTTACCACGAGCCAGCACCCCCTCATTCAATACGCGCAAGCGACACAGCGTCATGGCCGATACCCTTCAGGTCGAGAAGCGAGATTTTACAGGCAAGCGGCGTAACCACCGCCTCCGGTTGGAGGGCCGCCTTCCCGGGATCGTTTATGGCCACGGCGAGGAGCCCATCAGCGTTATTGTGCCCGCGGACCAATTGCGTGCGATTCTCCGCCATGGGCACAAGGTGGTCGATCTCACCGGCGCTGCCAGCGGTCAGGCGCTGCTGCAGGACGTGCAGTGGGATACCTTCCAGCAGCATTTGATCCACGTCGACCTGCTGCGGGTAGACGCCAGCGAACGGGTGACTGTTGAAGTGCCGCTGTTACTTCGCGGCGAGGCGCCCGGCGAGAAGGAAGGCGGCGTCGTCAATCATATCGTCCATTTCGTAGAGCTTGAAACCTCGCCGATTGCGATCCCCGAGGCGCTGCACATCAATATCAATCATCTCGGGCTCCACCAATCGCTCACGCTAGCCGACGTGATCGATCTACCGTCAGGCGCTACCTTGGTGACTGATCCCAAAACGGTCGCCGTCCATTGTGAAGAGCCGGCGCCGGAGGTCGAAGAGGAAGCCGGCGCAGGCGCTGCCGAGCCAGAGGTTATTGGCCGCAAGGCCGCGGAAGAGGAGGGGGAAGAGGCCTAGCGCGTTCGCCCCAGCCGAAAAAGGAACCAGCAGATGGGCCGTCGACAGCAGGGGATTGCAGCCACTGCAGCATCGGGTTGTTAATTGGTGCGACTGATCACTGCACTTTATGAAGCTCATCGCCGGCCTGGGCAATCCGGGAATCAAGTATGCGGGAACGCGGCACAACGTAGGTTTCGAGGTTGTTGAACGGCTCGCCCGAGAAGCAGGCGCCGGGGGACCGCGAGAAAAGTTCGACGGGTTGCTGTGGGAATGTGTGCTCGAAGGAGAAAAGTCGCTGCTGTTGGCGCCGCAAAGCTTCATGAACCGCAGCGGCGGCAGTGTTCGCAGGACGATTGACTTCTACCACGTGACGAACGAGGACGCCTTAGTAGTTTGCGATGACTTCAACCTTCCCCTGGGGCGGTTGAGGTTGCGGGGTTACGGCTCCGACGGCGGCCAAAATGGCTTGGCCGACGTAATTCGCTGCCTGGGAACCGAGGCCATACCCCGGCTGCGAATCGGGATCGGACCGGTGCCCGAGCGTTGGGATCCGGCCGACTTCGTGCTTGGGAAGTTTGCCAAAGGAGAGCGAAGCGAAATCGATTTGCAGGTTGCCAGGGCCGCCGATGCAGTGAGAATGTGGATTGCCCAAGGCCTCCAAGCCGCGGCAAACAAATTCAATAGCAAGGCATAACGGGTCGAAAGCTGCTAGCCGTCAGCTATTCCGCCGCCGGAAGCGCCGCCGGTCGCGGTAAATAGCTGTTGGCTAACAGCTTACAGCTCAATTCAGGAGTTCAAAACTTGGCTGAGAACAGTGCAGTTTACGAAGGTCTGTTCATTCTCGATGCGAATAAGTTCGCCCGCGAGCGTGAAGGCGTAGCTCGGGAAGTGGAGTCGCTGGTTGAGGCCGTCGACGGCGAAATCCTGGTGAGCCGCCTATGGGAAGAACGGCGCCTGGCCTACCCCATCAAGGGCCAACGAAAGGGCGCCTATTGGCTTATGTACTTCCGCCTGCCAACGCTGCGCGTGACGGAACTGACCCGCGCCTGCGAAATCAACGACTCGGTACTGCGACAGTTGTTCGTGAAGCTGCCGCCAGCCCTGGTGGATCCGATCATCGCCCACGCCAAGGGTGAAACGACCGAACCGGCGGCCGAGCCCGAAGTGGTCGGCGCGGGCGCCGAGTAGCGGCAACGCGCCTCAGCAAATTCTCTTGCAGCGGGCCGCCATTGCCGCTAGCATTACTGAACATAAGATCACACTTCTGGAGCCGCGTGCCGGCCCCTGACCCTGGCCCTGGACTCTAGCATGGCAAGCTACAACCGAGTCGTCCTGGTCGGCAATCTTACGCGCGATCCTGAGCTACGGTACATCCCCAGCGGCACGGCCGTCTCAGAGATCGGGCTGGCGGTTAACGATCGCGTTAAGAAGAACGATCAGTGGGTCGACGAGACCACGTTTGTCGACATAACCCTTTGGGGTCGTACGGCGGAGGTCGCCAACGAGTATTTGAGCAAGGGCTCCTCGGTCCTCATTGAAGGGCGTCTGAAACTCGACTCCTGGGAAAAGGACGGCCAGAAGCGAAGCAAGCTGCGAGTTGTCGCCGACAAAATGCAGATGCTCGGCGGCCGCGAGGGAGGCGGCCAGCGAGGCGGCGCACGTGCGGCAGCCGGCAATCGTTCGATGCCCGAGGATTCTTACGACGACAGCTATTCGAGTTCGGCGCCCAGCCCGGCCGGGTTCCCGGATGACGAAATACCGTTCTAACAAAACTGGACAGGCGGCCGCGGCAAGCTGGTTCCGGCGCGCACCAAAGTAGGGAAGTTATGACGACCACGATTCGCTCTCGAAAAAATCCGGCGACGGCCAACCGTTTGCCGTTGGGTCCGCACGGCGGCGTGCAACTGCTGCTCATTCACAATGTCGAGAATCTCGGCCATCAAGGGGACGTGGTGGAAGTTCGCCCCGGCTATGCGCTGAACTATCTCATTCCCCACGGCTTGGCGACCATCGCCACCGACCACCATAAGCGAATGGTGGAAAAGCACCGGGCCAAGCTGCAGGCGATCGAAAAGGCCCACCAGGCTGAACTGCGGAAGAAGTCCGTCGAAATTGCCAAGCAGAGCATTACAATCGAAGCCAATGCCACCGAGGACGGCCATCTCTACGGCAGCGTCGGCGCGGCCGAAATTGTCGCCGCGTTAAAGAAGAACGACATCCACCTCCACGCCGACCAGATTCGCTTGGAGGGCGTCCTCAAGGAACTAGGCCTGTACACGGTCAAGTTCCGCCTATCGAGTGAAGTCGAGGGCGAACTTAAGGTGTGGGTCGTACCACAGGTCGGCGCCGACGCCTGAGGTCGTCCTGCCACCTGCGCAACAGGCGCGCCGCCGGCTTCACGCCGGCGGTTTTGCGTTTAGGGATCCACTGTCCACGACGAAGGAGCGAGACGTGGCTGAACGAAATGGCAGCGGCAATGGCTCCGCCGTGAACGCTATGCGTACGGCGGCTGATCCATTCGAACGGCAGCTCCCGCAAAGCGTCGATGCCGAGCGGGCCGTCTTGGGCAGCATCCTCCTGCTGCCGGAAGTCTTCGACGAGGTCGCCCTGGTCGTCCGCTCCGGTGATTTTTACGACGACGCTAACCGCCTGATCTACGAACACCTGCTAGGCATGCACGACACCGGCCAGCGCATCGACCTGATGCTGCTCGTCGAGCGGCTAAAGTCAGCCGGCGTTTACGATCGTATTGGCGGGGCCGGTTATCTTGCGGAAGTTGGCCGGCAGGTCCCAACGGCGGCGCATGCCGAGTACTACGCACAGATTGTCGCCGACAAATCCGTCCTGCGGTCGCTGATCCACGCCGGCCTTGATATCCAATCGAGCGCCTACGATCCTACCGCCGAAACTCGCCAGTTGCTGGGCAAGGCCGAGGAGCGAATCTTCAGTATTCTTGAGAATCGCGGCGGCGGGCAGGTGACGGCGATCGCCGAGGTGCTGCAGAAGTCGCTCGATCGCATCGACGCGCGGATGGACCAGCAGCACGCCTTCGGCGGCGTCGAAACCGGGTTCGTCGACTTCGATCAGATGACCGGCGGGCTGCAAAAGTCGGAGCTGATTATCCTCGCCGCCCGGCCCAGCATGGGCAAAACGGCCCTGGCCATGAATATGGCCGAATATGCTGCGCTCAACGGCACGCCAGTGCTGTTCGTTAGCCTTGAGATGTCGGCCATCGAACTGGGCGATCGGCTGCTTTGCTCGCTGGCGCGGGTGAACGGCAATCGGCTTCGCAACGGCACGATCACGCAGGATGAACGGCGGAAGCTGGTCAATGCGGCCGCTCAGATCAGCCAGGCCCCGCTGTTCATCGACGACGCGCCCAGCCGCACAATGACGGAAATCGCCGCCAACGCCCGCCGGCTCAAGCGGCGTCCGGGAGCCGGGTTGGGCCTCGTCGTAGTCGACTACCTGCAGCTCATCGATCCCGATAATCCGCGCGACCCGCGGCAGGAACAGGTCGCGAAAATATCGCGGCGGCTTAAGGGACTGGCCCGTGAGTTGGAAGTGCCCGTACTCTGCCTGGGCCAGCTCAATCGGCAAGTCGAATCAACCAGCAGCAATAAGCCGCAGCTTAGCCATCTACGCGAATCAGGCGCCATTGAACAGGACGCCGACGTGGTCATGTTCGTTCACCGCGAAGAATACTACATGACCAACGAAGAAGATCGCGAACAGGTACGCGGCCAGGCAGACCTTCTCGTTCGCAAGCAGCGCAACGGACCGACCGGCGACGTGAAACTCACGTGGAACCACGAATTCACCCGGTTTGATAACTACGCGGCGCCGGCATATGCGGAATTCCAGTCGTACGGACCGGTGGAATTCTAACGCCGGCAGCCGGCCGGATGCTGGATGCTCGAAGCTGACTGCTGATTTCTTGGCGCCACAAGCGATCACCCGTCGTCGCTGTGTTGCGCCAACAGGCGTCCTGTGACAGCAGGCGCCCCTGAAACCCCGCGCCAGCTAGCGGCCCGTCGAGCTTCGAGCATCCAGCATCCAGGATCCAGCCACCTCTTCTTTCCGCCTCGCTCAACCCCCCTTGCCGCGGCGGCGGCAATCCGGTATTCCTCCGCCGCCTGAGTTGGCGGCGGCGGGCGTGCGCGCAAGCTATCGCCCGCTGCGACTACTCCTGCTTCTCGGACGGCTTGGGGCCGCTATGCAGTTTGTCACCAGTAGCCGATATGCACAGCCGAGCAGGGCGATCCTCTGCGCTCTGGTGGCGGCCGGCTGCACTTTTTCCGCCTCGACGCGCGCTCAGGAGATTCTGCCTGCCCCTGCCGCCGCCGGCGCTATGGCAGAACCGACGCCGCCAGTAGCGACCGAGGAAATGGTCGCCGAGGTGCGCGTCATCGGCAACGAGACCACCA
>JADLBW010000115.1 GCA_020847515.1 Pirellulales bacterium
ACAGAAAGATGACGCTCTTGGCGCGCCGCGCCGCGTGAGGCGGCTTCCCGGCAAGCGGGCCAGCCGACCCGACGCCGCCGGCTGCCTGCTGTTCGGCCATGAGCCCGGCCAGCGCCAACGAGCCAAAACCCAGCGCGCATTGTCTTAACATCTGCCGGCGCGAGCAGGGTGCGTCGATGAATTGGCCGCAGTGCATGGCGTATTAGCCTGGTGACGTATTGATTCCCGCGCCGCTAATGAACCGGTTGTAGATATGGCTATCGGCTATCGGCTATTGGCTATTGGCTATCGGCTATCGGCTATCGGCTAACGGCCAGAATCAGGCCTTTTCCCTCTGGCCGTCGGCCGCTAGCCGCTAGCCGACAGCCAGGCAAGGTTCATTGGTCGCGCGGTTCTCAAGAAATATCTCGCGGAGCGATGGCTGCGAGCGACGAAAATCGCCGCCTGTCATGGCACGAAGACAAACTCCTTCACGTTGACCAGCACGTGGCACAGGTCCGCCCACGGTCGAGCATCGTCGATACTTGCGCCATAGTCGACCGCTTGATCGCGAATGAAGCTTGCCGCCGCGGCCAGTTCCGCTTGGCTCGGCCTCCGGCAGTAGGCGACGACATAGAGCTTGGCAATTCGTTCTTCAAGCGAGCAGTGCTGCTCGGCGGACATATGTTCCCCCCACGTGCGGCAGAGTTCCAAGACTAGCGGATCGTTCATCATCGCCAGCGCCTGGGCGGGCACGTTGGAAGTATTTCGCGCGCCGACCGTGCTGGCTGGCGCCGGTGCGTCGAACGCCGTCATGAAGGGCGCCAAAAAATTCCGCCGCACTTCGAGGTAGATGCTGCGCCGTCCGGCGCCATCCAGCGGACCGCTCTGCTCGGGCCGGCCGCGGCCCTCCATGAATGGGGTTAAGTGGACGGGAACCGACGGCCCGTGCAGCGTCCGGTCGAGTCGGCCCGACGCGGCCAGCAGCGCGTCGCGAATCGCTTCCCCCTCCAACCGCCGTACGTTTTGCCGGTGGTAAAGCAGGTTGAGCGGGTCCTGGGCCTGCGAAGCGGGGTCGTCGACGCTCGCCATCTGGTAGGCGTCCGAGAGCATAATCTCTCGAATCAGCTTTTTGATGGACCACCCCTCGGTACGGAACCGCGCGGCCAGATAGTCGAGCAGCGCCGGGTGGGTGGGCCGCTCCCCCAGCACGCCGAAGTTGTCCACCGTCGCCACGATGCCCCGTCCCATCAGGTGCTGCCAGAGGCGGTTGACCATCACGCGAGCTACCAGCGGATCGTCGGCCGAGAGCATGCGCTGGGCAAGTTCAAGGCGGCCGCTCCCCCGCTGCGGCGGCGGTTGATGGGCCCCGGCAATCGCCTCCAGGTACTGTCGCGGCGCCAGTTCGCCAGGGGTCCTGTAATTGCCGCGGATGAATACCCGCTGGTCGTCGCCGCTGCCGTCGGCCATCGCCGCCACCGTTGCCGGCGCCGGCAGGTCGCCGTCGATCGCCACGGCCTGTTGCGCCAAGCGGCCCACCGCGGCGCGGGCTTCGTCCTCGAGCGTGACGAGGCCCGCAGAGACGGCCCACTGCGCGAATTCAGATTGCGCGGTGACGCGCCCCTGCCGCCAATCGTCTACCCCGGCGGCTAACGCCCGGCCGTAACCTGCGGCCAGCTTTTCGGCGGAATCGGCGCCGTCGGCCAGCACCAGCGGCGTGACGCCGACGCCGCCGGGCGCCACCGCGGGCGACGAGGCGAAGCGAATTTCATCGACCGCCAGATAGCCGTCAGAGTCGTCGATTAGCTCGATATATGCCCGATGACCGAGGTGCTTCTGCACCGACTGCACATGCCACTGCCACGGCTCGGCGCCGTCAACGCCAAACGACAGCCCCTCGAACAATAGCGGCGTGAACTTGTCCATCATGTAGCCGTCGACCACTAGCCGCACCTTCGCCTTTCGGCCAGCCAGCCGGTAATGAATGTACGGCTGCTCGATTGTGAACTTCGGAGAGCGGATGACGCCCCGCAGCTTGTCGCCGTAGCGGCCGCTGTGCGCAACGCCGGCGGGCAGCAGTTGCGGTCCGTCGTCGCTGGCGCGCCAATCGCCGCATTGCGTGGGCGATTCGCCAAACGCCCATCCGGAGGCGAACCACTCTCCGAATCCGTGGTCAAAGTCCTCGAAAGTGAATTGGTCCGTGGCGATCGTCGCGGCTTGCTCCTGCCGTACGCGGATTGCCGCTTCGACCACGCTGCGGCGGGTAAGGAACGCCTCGTCGCCGGCATGCGACGGCGCTAACTGGCCCCACGCGTACAGCGGATGCGCCGGCTCTGAGGCCGCGGGCTTCGCAAGCTCCGTAGCGAATCGTTCCAACGCTTGGCGCGAGACGCCATACTGCGCTGCGATCTCGTCGCGAGCGGGTTCGCTGGCGACGCAGTTGGCCGCTCGGCAGGCCAACAGATGGCTCGCGAACTGCGCGGCCTGCTCGCCTGCCGTCGGCAGGCCGGCGGCGAATGCGTCGCGGCCGCGCTGCTGCAAATCCGCGAGTTGCTTCGCCGCCATCTCGATTCGGCGGCCCGGATCGAGCATCGCGTCCTGCTGATGCGAGCTCGCCAGATATCCGCTCAAGGCGTAGTAATCCTTCGTGGAGATCGCGTCGAACTTATGATCGTGACACCGCGCACAGGCCACCGTCAGGCCGAGGAAAGCCTTGGTCATCACGTCGAGCTGGTTGTCGATGCGGCTGGCGTAGTCTGCCCGCGAATCGACCGGCGCGTGCAGCGCTTCGCCCATAAACCAGAACGCCGTGGCGATAATCGACTCGTTGTACCCCTCGGTCGGATGCCGCCGCGGCGGATCGATCAGATCGCCGGCGAGGTGCTCGCAAACAAACTGGTCGTAAGGGAGGTCGGCGTTCAGCGCGCGAATGACGTAGTCTCGATAACGCCAGGCCCCGGTCACCGGATAGTCGAATTCATGCCCGAGCGTCTCGCAGTAGCGCACCAGGTCGAGCCAGTGCCGTGCCCAACGCTCGCCAAAGTGGGGCGACGCCAGCAGCCGATCGACCACCCTGGCAAAGGCCTCGCCCGAGTCGTCGGCCTCGAACTCAGCCAGCTCGGCCGGCGTGGGCGGCAGTCCGATCAGGTCGAACGACGCCCGGCGCAGCAGCGAGCCCTTTTCCGCCGCAGGCGCGGCGGCCAGCCCCGCCTCTCGCCGTTTGGCATCCAGGAAGGCGTCGACGGCAGTCCGCACGGACGATCCCGGCAAGTCGGCTGGAACGCGCACGTCGGCCAGCGGTCGCCACGCCCAGTGCTCGCGACGCCGCTCGTCGATATCAAATGCGGCGGCGATGTGCGGGCGGGCGACTTCTTCGCGCGGCCAGGGCGCGCCGCGCTCGACCCACTCTTCCAGCAGCGCCACTTCTGCCTGCGGCAGCCGCCCCTTGGGAGGCATTTGGTACAACTCGCCGTACCGCACCGCGTCGATCAGCAGGCTCTCGTTCGGCTTGCCCGGCACAAGGGCCGGCCCAGTGTCGCCGCCTTCCAGAATGCTCCGCCGTGAGTCGAGTCGCAGTCCGCCCTCTTGATTGCGCGGGCCATGACAACGGTGGCATCTCTCGGCGAGCAGCGGTCGAATCTTCGCTTCGAAGTGGGCAATCGCTTCGGCGCTAAACGCGTCTTCGCCCACCAGTGCTCCGCCGCCGGCGCTGGCCGCTGCGCCTGTCGGCTCAGTGGCGTGGCTAGATGCAGTGAATTCGAGAAAGACGGCCGCAATCAGACAAGTCGCCGAAAGTGAACGATGGCAGCAGAAAAGCACGACGGCAACTCGGTTGGAGTTGAAGGGAGCACGCCCGCGGCCGGTGGCGCGTCGATTCGTCGGTGGCAATTTTACTTGCGCCGCGCGTGGGCCGCAAATAGGCCGAGGCGTACGAGACCCGCTTCGGCGCACCCCGTCGTTTACACTGTGGGCGAAAGGCGGTCGCTCGCCGTCGGAACCGTGACCGATTCAGCGCCTGGCGATCTGGCACGCCTGTGACCATTGAGGCTCGCTAGCGACAGCCTGCACGAAAATCTGCCCGTACATTGACAACCGCTGCCCCCAGCGCTACCTTCCACGCTTGTGAAACCCATCGTCCAAATCTCGCTTGACGTACTCTCGGTCGACGAAGCCGTCGCCACCGCCCGCATGGCCCTGCGGGCCGGCGTCGATTGGCTCGAGGCCGGCACGCCGCTGATCATCGCCGAAGGCATGCACGGGGTCCGCGCCCTGCGGGCCGCATTTCCGGATACCCCGATCGTCGCCGACCTGAAGACGATGGACGGCGGCTACCTCGAGGCCGAGGTCATGGCCAAGGCCGGCGCCACGCACGTCGTGGTGATGGCCCGCGCGCATGAGGAGACGCTTAAATGCGTCGTTCAGGCGGGCCGCGATTTTGGCGTGAAGGTCATGGGAGATAACCGGGCCTGCGAGAACATGGTCGACGGCGCCAAATGGCTGGAAGACCTGGGGTGCGACTACATCGTCCACCACGTCGGCTACGACGAGCGCCGCGGCATCGCGGCCCGCGGCTTGCGAATGCCCAGCCCGCTCGACGAGCTGCGCCAGGTCGTCGCCGCGGTGGGAGTTCCCGTGCAGGCCGTCGGCGGGCTTTCGCTGGAACAAGCCGTTCGCACGCCGGAGTACGGGGCCCCGCTGGTAGTGCTCGGCGCCCCGCTGACGATCGACGCCGACGCCTTTAAGACCGCCAGCGGCGACGTCGAAGATTCTTTGCGACTCATCTGCGAAAAAGTTCACGGCTATGGCGACGTGCCAATCGGCTCCGCCCGTCGATAGCGCCCAACCGCAAGGTAATGGAGAACGGTATGAGCACCGCCGCGGCGGACGTAGGCCTGGTCAACTACGCGCCGGAAAAATACAGCGTCGAGCTCCGCGAGATTCCCCGCGCGACCATCCGCGACGACGAAGTGCTGCTGGAGGTGCGGGCCGTCGGCGTCTGCGGCAGCGATTTGCACATGTGGACCGCCCAGCAGAGCTGGACGGTGAACTACCCGGTGGTGCTCGGCCACGAGTACTGCGGCATCATCCGCGAAGTCGGCAAAAGCGTCGTCGGCTGGACCGAAGGCATGCGGGTCGTTGGCGAGACGGCGGCGGTGGTCGACGTCGCCAGCCCCTACACTCGCCAGGGCCTTTATAACCTCGACCCGGGCCGTCGCGGCTACGGAGCAATGGTCGACGGCGCCATGCGGACGTACGTGCCGGTCCCCGCGCGGATCCTGCATCGCATGCCCGAGGGGATGGCCTTCGAGCAGGCCGCCCTTACCGAGCCCTGCTGCGTGGCGTTCAACGCCGTGGTGAACAACGGCCGCGTCAAGCCCGGCGATCGCGTCCTAGTCCTGGGCCCCGGGCCGATCGGTATCCTCTGCGCGGCGGTGGCGAGGCTCTGCGGCGCGACCGTCGCCGTGGCCGGCCTGGAGAACGACCGCGCCAGGCTGGAGGTCGCCCGGCAGTACGGCTGCGAGCCGATCGTCGGCAATCCGTCCCAATGGGCCCGCCAGGGTGACGGCCTGGGGGTCGACGGCGTGGTCGATGCGACCGGCGTCTCGGTGGCGCTGGCCACGGCGCTCGATGTCGTGCGCCCCGCCGGCTGGATCAGCAAAGTCGGCTGGGGCCCGCAACCGGTCGGCTTTTCGCTCGACCCGCTGGTGCAGAAGAACGTAACGCTG
>JADLBW010000116.1 GCA_020847515.1 Pirellulales bacterium
GGGGGGGCGCGGGGGGCGGCACGCTTTTGCGACTGGAGGCATCGCTGTGCTGGCAGACTCGCCAGTCGCAAAAGCAACCCGACCCCCTATTTGCTGGCTTTACGCCTCATGCTATTACCTTAAAACTTTCCAGCAGCATCTCGACAACCAGCCGCCAGCCGTCGACCAGCACGAATAGCAGCAGCTTGAACGGCAACGAGATCAATACCGGCGGCAGCATCAGCATCCCCATGGAGATCGTGACGCTCGCCACGACGATGTCCAGCACGACGAACGGCAGATATATCTGAAAACCGATCAGAAAGGCCGTCTTCAGTTCGCTCAGCATGAACGCCGGCAACAGCGCCTGCAGCGGCACGTTGCGCTCGTCGGCGCCAGCGTCGAAGTAGACGTAGTTTTCGGGCAACTTGCCGGTGGCCGGGTCGATCTCGCTGGGCAGGTATTTCAGAAACAAATGCACGCTGTCGTCGTTGTCGGTCCGGCGAATCTGCTCGGCCATGAACTTTCGCACCGGCTGCGTGCCGCGGTTCCATGCCTCTTCCAAGCCGATCGTTTCCTCGGAGTAGGGCTTGATCGCCTCCTGGTACACCTGGGTCCATACGGGCGTCATGAGCAGCGCGGTCATGAACAGGGCGATTGAGGTGATGACCTGGCTGGGCGGCAACTGCTGCGTTCCCAGGGCCTGCCGCAGTAGGCCCATCACCACCAGGATGCGGACGAAGCTGGTGGTCATCAGCAGGATCGCCGGCGCGAGGCTGACCACCGTCAGCAGCAGCATCACCTGCAGCGCAGAGCTGATGCCCTGCGGGCTGGTCCACGCTTGCGGCCCGCCCAACCCGCTGGGCAGCAGCGACGGCCCGGCGGCGGTCGCTTGGGCCGCGGCCAGAGGGGGCGCTAGTGCGGCGCACGCTCCCAGCAGTGCGACGGCCATGCGGGTTAAGCGAACGTGACTCATCATGCCTGCGCCGATTGTGCTAGGTGCGGCGGCGGTTGCCCGCCGACGCTTCGCCGCCGAGGAACCCGCGGGCCGGCTCGCGCGCCAGTTGCGCCAGCACCTGTTGGAACTCCGCGGCCGGGCCGTGGCCTTTGCCGCTGGCGCACAAGGCCACGATGCGGTCGACCTCCAGTGGATCGGTTACTTCGGCCAGCGGCTGGGCGCCTTCGGGCGTCATCGCCACCAGCACCAGCTTGTTGCCGATCCTCAGTAGTTGCGCGTTGCTACTGGAGGTCAGCGGCGCTCGACCGAGAACGGCGAAGGCCTCGCTCGGCAGCATGCCGGCGGTTTTTCCGCCGCTACGTCGCAGCACGACCATGCAAATCAGGAACAAGCCGATGACGATGACCAGGCCGGTTCCGGCGGTGGACAACGATTGCCATTTTGAGAAGGCGATCGGCCAGGCGGCTGCGCCTCGCTTTGGCGGGTCATGCGGTGCGTCGGCAAGGGCGCCGGCCGATCGCGGGGCCAGGCGCCGGTTCTCGCTGTCGACGGGCAAGGGCAGGGCGGACGCGGCACTTGGGACTGACGCAGTCGGCGCGGGAGGTGTTGTCGAGGCCGCGGCGGGAGCGGCGACGACTTCTGCCGCCGCGGGGAGCAGATGGTGGTCGTATTCCAGCAGCGGGGCGTCGGATCGCTGCGGCTCGACCGCCGGCGCCATGGTCGCAACGGTCGGCGTGGTATCGAGGGCCGTTTCAACCTGTGCTAGCGGCGCCGGCGCCGGCGCATCGACGGCGGCCGAGGCGATATCCGCCGCCGCCAAGCCGCTTTCTGGCGCCGTCGCTCCTCCGGAGGGACTCGACGGCCCTGCCGGCCCTGGATCGCCCGCGGGCTCCGGGGCCGCTCGCAACGGATTGGCTGGCTCGATGGCCGCGGGGGGGCCTTCGCTATCGTCGCGGCGATAACTAAGCAGCGGTTCGCCCAGGCGTGCCGCTGGCGGTTCGTCGGCGGCGTAGTGAGCGTCAGCATATCGGCCTGTGCTGGGTGGCGGCGCATCGGCGGCCGGCGCCGAACCGCAGGCGGCGGCGATCCAGGCCAGCGCCTGCGACATGGCGGCCGCCAGTCGGAGTCGGCGGCAGGCTGGCAGGGTGATCGTGGTCAGGTCAACCATATCGACCGGCGGCGCTTAGTGGGCCCAGGGCCGCCCGCAGCGGGCGGCGCCGTGAGCGCGGCTTATACGGTTTGCCGGGCCTTCCAGGCCAGATCAATTGCCGTGAACCGCGGGCGCGGCCGGCCAATGACCGGAGGATATTCCTGACCGGCGGCGCTCAACCCAAGTTGCGTCAGCGTCCGCTGCGCTATTGGCTGCTGGCATGGTAAGTTGAAGCGATGGCCTTCCGTTGGTTACGCAATCGACGCCGCCGGCGCATTTTGTCTCAACCCTTTCCGCGGGAATGGGCGAATGTGCTCCAGCGCCGGGTGCGGCATTACCGCTCGTTGCCCGCGGAGCAGCAGCGGCGGGTCGAGCACATCACGCAGGTCATGGCGGCTGAAAAGGAGTGGGCCGGCGTCGGCGACTTTCGCGTGACGGAGGACATGCGGGTGACTATCGCCGGCCAGGCGGCCGTAATGGTCAGCGGCTTTCAGGAGGAATACTTCTTCGATCGTCTCGATACGCTGGTGATTCATCCGGGGACGGTCCAGTTCACTGCCGCGCAGGCTTCGCGCAACCCGAATTTGCCCGCGGGGCTGCTCGACGGCATTGCCTGGCATCACGGCCCGGTCGTCCTCTCTTGGGGGCGGGTGCGGCGCGAGCTGAAGGGCCACTCGCCGGGGCGCAACGTGGTGCTGCATGAATTCGCCCATCATCTCGACGGGCTGTGCGGCGACATGGACGGGGCCCCGCCGCTGGGCGATCGGCAGCGCCAGCGCCGCTGGTACGCCGTCACCGAGGCGGAGTATCTGCGACTGGTCGGAGCGGTGCGCCGCGGCGAGGCGACGCTGCTGGATCACTACGGCGCCAAGAACCGGGCCGAGTTTTTTGCCGTGGCGACCGAGTGCTTCTTCGAGTTGCCGCACGAACTGGCCGAGCGCCATGCGCAGCTTTATGCCGCGCTGGCGGACTTCTATCGGCAGGATCCGCGGCGGTGGCTGCCTCGTCTGACGCCGACGCTGGCCGACCCCGCCACGAGCGGCCAGTGGGTGAACATCGGTTACCGCGATCGACGCCGCGACGACGTCGCCCGCATGCGGGCGATGCGGGCGATGCCAACGGGCGACGCGCTATTCGCCTTGGGACTGGACCACCTGCAGATGGGCCGCGCCGCCGAGGCGCTGCGGGTGTTTACCGCGCTGGTGCAGAACGATCCTCGCGACGAGGAATCGCTGGCGCATCGGGCGGCGGCTCAATTCCAATTAGGCCGGTTGGACGAGGCCCGCGTCGACTGCAACGCCGCCTTGGCGATCGACCCGGACGACATCAAGGCCCTCTGCGTACGCGCTGAACTGCAATTGGACGACGGCCAGGCTGAAGCGGCGCTGGCCGACGCCGATCGCGCGGTGGAGGCGTCGCCGGGAAACGTCGAGGCCCGGCTGGCGCGGGCGCGAATTTGGCTGACGCTCGACCGACCGCGCAAGGCCGTCGCCGACTTGAACGAGGCGCTCGGTCGCGAGCCCTATGCGGCCGCGGCGTACTTTGAGCGCGGGCGGGCCAAGCGGGCCCTGGGCCGACATGGCGAGGCCGAGCAGGACATCGCCCGGGCGAAGCTGCTGGAGCCCGATCGCGACTGGGCGGAATGAGGACCGCCCGGCCTAATGCGCCGGCTTCTCCAGGATCCAGCGGGTGACGATGCCCCAGTGGTCGTTGAAGTAGCGCCAGGACGCCGGGAAGAACGTCAGGTAGCGGTTGTACGTGTGGACGTCGACCAGCTTGAGGGCCTCGTCGGTATGCTCGACCAGCCGGTCGAACCATGCGCGCAAGGTCGGCCGATAGTCATGCACCGAGCAGTGGCGAATGCGGAAGCCGGCCTGCTCGAACCCGCGGGCGTGAAACCGGTAGGACGATCCGACCGATCCGGGAAAGTAGATTTGCGAGCAGGCCGCCGGGCCGATGAGCCCCTCGTTGCCCCGGCAGAAGAAGTGTTTGATCAGTCGGCCGCCCGGCTTTAGCGCCCGGTACAGCTTGGCCAACAGCGGCGGAATGTCGCGCGGTCGCACATGCTCCCAGGCGCCGATCGAGTAGATCTTGTCGAACTCGTCCGCTCGATAGTCGCGGGTAATGAAGTTGTCGAACTCGACCTGGAAGTGGTTGTGCCGGTCGTTGTAGGCCTTCTGCTCGCGCGACAGCGTAATGCCGTGCAAATTCGACTTGTCGCCGGTTTCCTCGTGCAGGCGGCGCAGCATCGATCCCCAGCCGCAGCCCAGTTCCAAGATCTTCTCCTCCGGCCGGGGGGCGATCAGCCGACAAATGTAATCGGCCTTGTTCTGCTGCGCCTGCTCGATCGTGTCGGCGGGCGAATGGAAGTCGGCGCACGAATAGAACATGTAATTGCGATCGAGGAACAACTTGTAGAAGTCGTTCGACACGTCGTAGTGCGCTGCGATGCCCAAGACGTGATCCTGCTTCATCTTAGCGGCGATGATCAGATTGCGCAGCGGCCTCAGGGGCCAGTGCATGCGGATCCAATCCGTGCCGCGGGGCATGTCGCGCGTAATGGCCCGCCAGGTCCATTCCGGGTCGAGCGGGGTGGGCGAGCGAATGACGTTCTGGATGAAGGCGTAAGAGACGCCGTAGACCAGCGCCTCGACGGGAACAAGTACGTGACGGGCGATTTGCATGGGAGCACGCGCAATTGGGCGGCCGGGATAGCGAGGGCTGTAGTATCATCCGCGGGACAATCGCTTTCAATGTTCGGCCGCAGATGATCGGCCGCCCGGCGGCGCGTGGGTGGGCAAGAAAGTAGGCTGCTCGCTCCGCGAGCGGGACGTCATCTCGCGGGGCGAGATGACTACACTGGTCGCCGGCGGCGGCGGTTGCCGCTAAACTGCAGCCAGATACTTCGATGCAAACTGGCTCAAGGCGACGATTATGCGTACGGCGAAAAACGTGCTTGGCGGCGAGCTGGAAAGCTGCTGCACCAGCCCCATGACCGGGTTCTACCGCGACGGTTGTTGCCGCACCGGGCCGGACGACTTCGGCCTGCATATCGTGTGCGTTGAAGTGACGGACGAGTTTCTCGAATTCTCGAAGTCGCGCGGCAATGATCTGAGCACGCCTCAGCCGATGTATCACTTCCCGGGGCTGGTGGCGGGCGACCGCTGGTGCCTGTGCGTCGAGCGGTGGAAGGAAGCGCTCGACGCGGGCATGGCCCCGGCGGTCGTGCTGGCGGCGACGCACATATCGGCGCTGGAGTTCGTCGATCTGGAGGATTTGCAGGCGTACGCGATCGACGTCCCCAGCGGCGACCGCTGACAGCCTGTCGCAAAACGCCGTCGTGGCGTTTTGCGATCTCGCCCAGCGTCGAGCAAAGCTCGCCGCGGCGCGCAAAAGAAGCCCCGCCCTGGCCAGGTCGGGGCTCACGGGTCGAAGCGGCGCGTGGAGTCCTGGGGAATCGCGGCTAGCGCTTCTGGCGGTCGCGCTGCAGGCGTTCAAA
>JADLBW010000117.1 GCA_020847515.1 Pirellulales bacterium
GCGACTGGCGACTCAGTCGGCCTGGCACGCCGCCAGTCGCCAAAGCGTCCCGACCCCATGGGCCATCATTAAAACCTAGTACCCATTCAGGGCCGAGGTGGGCCGAGCGGCGCACGCCTGTCGCCGGCAGGCGACCTAGACTTCAAGCGGCGCATGGCCCGCGCGACGCCGCCCACGGACGCCGCTAAGGCGCGCCCGGGATAACCGGTAACGCCGGCGCGACCGCTTCAATCCCTAACTACCTACTTGCACCGAGGCGCCCAGTAGATCGCCGCCACGATGAATAAAACCGCAACGCCCGGCCGCGCCGCGGCCTTCCTGATCTTCACGACGACGCACGCCGGTTGTTACAACGCCCAGGAGCTTTGCCGGCAGCGGGCCGAGGCGGACGCCGGGGCTCGCCTGGAAGAGGTGGATCTAGGATCGTTCCAAGTGGCATTGCCCCATATTCTGGGGGTGGCGACGGACCACGTCGTCGACTTCCACGCCTTCGGTCAGGTTGCCGGCCGGGACCGGAGTCGCGTCGCGCAGGCGCTGCAAGCCCGGGGGGCCAAGCTTCGCTCGGACATGCTCCTGGCCATGCGCGGCCTGCCGGACGCTACGTTCGAGGAGCCGCAGCTCAGCGCCCTGCGCCAACAGATCATCGATGTGATCAACGGCGCCCTGGACGAGAAGTTGGTGCAGCAAGTCGGATTTTATCACTTCACCTTCGATCGGGTGGAGTGAAGCGACGCGCGACGAGGGGTCGAGCATTCGCCATGCGCAAGCGGCAGCCAGGCGCGCACCGCTTACCTACCCGCCCGACGACTCAACGCACCACTTTCAGCTTCGGCAGGGCCGTCTTGAGCGCGTCGGCGGCCGCCGGGCTGACGGCGGTTTGCGAGATGTGCAGGGTCTTGAGCTTCTGCAGGCCCGCCAGTTTTTTGATCCCCGCGTCCGTGACCATCGTGTTGTCGAGATTGAGGAATTCCAGGTCCTTCATCTGGGCGACGATGTCGAGCGCCGCGTCGTCGGTGCGCGTGGCCCAGAGGTCGAGATAGCGCAGCTTGGCGCCGAGCAAGTGCTCCAGGCCCGTGCCGGCGGTTTCCGTCTCGCTCAGGTCAAGCTTGAACAGGTCCTTCATGCCGGCCAGGTGCTGCAGGCCCTCGTCGGTCACCCAGGTGCCGCGCAAGACCAGTTGCTTCATGCCTTTGATGTTCGCCAGCGGCTCCATGCCGAAGTCGGTGATCGTCACCCGCAGCAGGCTGAGATCGTCGAGCGCCGTCAATCCGGCGAGGTGCTGCATGCCGTCGTCGGTTACCTTGGCATCCTCGAGATAAAGCCCCTTGAGCTTCGTCAGCCCCTTCAAGTGGGCCACGCCTTCGTCGGTAATCGAGGGGCTGCGGAATTTCACCGCCGTGAGGCTCGTCATCTGGCCGATCGTCTTGAGCGCTTCGTCGCTGAGCGTGCAGCCGCGCAGGTCAAGCAACCGCAGCTTCTTCAACGGCGCTAGCGCCGCCACTCCCTGGTCGGTGACCTTCGTATAGGGGAGGCTGAGATGGGTGAGGTTCGGCATGGCCGCCACGAATTGCATCCCGGCGTTGGTCAATTGGGCCGAACGATGCAGGTTGAGCTGCCGCAGCGACTTGGAGGCCGAAAGTTTCTTGAGCCCTGCGTCGGTGACGGCCGTGTTGCGGAGCGTCAGGTTCTCCAGCGTGGGCATGGCGGCCAGGCCGTCGATCGCGGCGTCGGTGACGCCCGTGCCCCACAGCACTAGCGTCTTGAGCTGCGGGAGCTTGGCGATCTGGGCCACGTCAGCCGCCGTAGCGGGCGAGTTTTCCAGATCGATCGCCACGATGTTGCCGGCATCGTCCTTCTGCACCGTGCCGCGAAGCTCGGCCACGCGCTGGTCAACCGACGCGGCGTGAGCCGCCGCTGCGGCCAGCGACACGCCGACGGCCCAGATGGCCAGCGTCATTCGGTCGGTCAGGGTACGTCGAAGCCATGCCGTCACGGTGTGTTCTCCCAGCGCGTTGAATGCCAAACGAGCCTCCGCGCCGGCGCGCGGGCCCTGTAGTCTACCTATACGGCGGCAACGGGGACAACGATCAGTCTTGCGGCGAAAAATGGCTGCGAAGCGGGAAACAGCGTTACCTGAACGGGGGCAGAGCGGCGTTTCCAGCGGTCGGCGGTTGCCCGTGCTGCAAAAAAACCGGCCTTGGGAGCGAGTTTTGGCCCCGACTCCCGCGCGCTCTCGTGCGGCCAGCGGCGGCGAGAGAGGCCCGTCCCGACGGGGGCCGCCGCCGGAGAGGTTGCTTGTCACGGCGACTTGGCCTAGCTAAATTCAACAAACGCACCGGCATCGGCTCGTCTCGGCAGCGGCAAAGTCGTGGATTCCCCAACGGTGCACCTATGGCAAATGCCCAGCACGGATCGGGCGACTCACGGCGGAGTAGTTAGACGCCCGTCGGCATTCGCCGCCCACCGCAGCGTGCACCATCACTCCATCCTTCCTCCAGGGGCATTGAACATGCAACCACAGAAACGGCATTCCTCGCGTCGGGACTTCCTGCGGCAGTCGGCCGCTACGGGCGTCGGCTTTTGGGTCGCCGGGGGCCTGGCGGGCAAGGTCAGCGCTTCGCCTAACGAGCAACTGCAGATCGCCAGCTTCGGCGTCAACGGCAAGGGCCGCAGCGACGTGAGCAATGCGGCGCGGTTCGGCAAGATCTTTGCGCTGTGCGACGCCGATCGCTCGTTCCTGGATCTCTCGGCCCGAACCTATAAAGTGCCGAAGGAGAACACGTTCACCGATTATCGCGAGCTGTTCGACAAGCTGGGGGATAAGTTCGACGTGGTCACGGTCAGTACGCCCGACCACACGCATGCGGTGATCCTGGCCAAGGCGCTCCGCGCGGGCAAGCACTGCTATGGGCAGAAGCCGCTCACCCACTCGATCTGGGAAGCCCGCACGCTGCAGGAGCTGGCCCGCCAGGCCGGCACGGTCACGCAGATGGGCAACCAGTACACGGCCTTCGAGCCGATGCGGAAGGCGGCCTACCAGATTCGCGGCGGACAGATCGGCAACGTCAAGGAAGTGCACGTCTGGACCAATCGTCCCATCTGGCCGCAGGGCGAGGCCCGCGGTCCGGAGAAGGAAGTGCCCAAAGAGCTTGATTGGGAGGCCTGGATCGGCCCGGCGCCGATGCGGCCGTACGCCGACGGGTACCACACCTTCAAGTGGCGCGGCTGGTGGGATTTCGGCACGGGCGCCTTGGGCGACATGGCCTGCCACACCTGCAACCTGCCGTTCATGGCGTTGAACATGCGCGATCCCCTGTCGGTGGAGGCTGAAACCTCAGGCCACAACCACGACAGCTATCCGGCGAAGTCGAAGATCAAGTTCGAGTTCCCGTCGATCGGCGAGCGGCAGGCGTTCACGTTCTACTGGTACGACGGGACCAATCTGCCGCCGAAGGATCTGTACGCCGATTTCGACAAGCCCAATGACAAGGGCGAGCCGTGGACGCTCAGCACCAGCGGCTGCCTGCTGGTGGGCGACAAGGCCACGATGTACGCCGCCGGCGATTACGCCGAGAACGGCATCTTCGTGAACAACGGAGTCGAGCTCCAAGACGTCGACTACCCGAAGCCGCCGGGAGAGCCGGAGCTGGGCCACGTCCAGGAGTTCTACGAGGCCATCTCCGACCCGAAGAACAAGCAGGCGACCTCCAACTTCGCCGACTACGCCGGCCCGCTGACCGAGACGATCCTGCTCGGCAACCTGGCCGTGTGGAAGGAAGGGCCGGTGAAGTGGGACGCCAAGACGCTCACGCCCGACGATCCGAGCTTGATGAAGATCGTCAAGCCCGAGTACCGCAGCGGCTACGAACTGTAGCGGCTGGGGGCCGAATCAACCGCCCGTGCCGACAGCCAGCTCGGAGTCACTGCTCCGGGCTGGCTGTTTCGCTATTGATGGAGGCGGGAAGCCGGCGGACCGTGCGGCCGCTCTGTGGAGCGGGCCGGCACGGCTGGCGCATCCTCCCGCGATTGAGATGGCTGACTCATCCTCGAGTTTCGACCTTGTCCAGCGGCTCGCCGACGATCCGGAGCGGCTGCTGCAGCATGTCGCCCAGGCGCTGGTGGAAGGGGGCGAGCTGCATCGGCTGTTCGATTTGCGGCTCGTTCAGCAGCGCCGCCGGCTGGGGCTGCCGCTCGATCGCCGGACGGCGATCGACGACGTGGAGGAGCCGCAGCGCTCGCAGCTCGAGGCCGGATACCTCGCCGCCTGCCGGGAAGTGGGCGAGTTGTTGCTGGAGGCCGGGCGGTTGCGCGAGGCGTGGATGTACCTGCGGCCGGCAGGGGATAAACACGCCCTGCGGCAGCGGCTCAGCGCCGTCGTCCTGGAGGAGCAGCAGGCGGACGAACTGATCGAGCTGGCCTTGTTCGAGGCGGTCGACCCGCAGCGCGGGTTCGCCTGGCTGTTGGGCCGCAACGGCACCTGCAACGCGATTACGACGCTCGACGGCCTGAGCCAGCAGCTCAGCGCCGACGACCTGCGAACGTGCGCCGGCGTCCTGGTGAGGCACGTCTATCGGGAATTGTGCGGCAACCTGCGGGGTCATCTGGCCCGGCTCGAAGGCGCCGCCCCGCAGAATCTGTCGGCGTTGGAACTGATCGATCAGCACCCCCAACTGCTGGCCGGCGGCAACTACCACCTCGACGTCTCGCACTTGGCGAGCACCGTGCGCTACGCCCGCCTGCTGACCGACGAGGCCCTGGTCGGCAAGGCCCTGGAAATGGCCGAGTACGGCACGCGCTTGCCGAGCGATCTGCAGTACCCCGGCGAGGCCCCGTTTGAGGACCAGTTCGCCAGCCATCGATTGCTGTTCCGGGCCACGCTGGGGCGGGACGCGGACGAGGCGCTGGAGTACTTCGGCGCCAAGGCGCGGGCCGCGGGCGGCGAGCCGGCCAGCACAACGGCGGTCGAAACGTATCTCATCCTGCTGGTCCGCACAGGCCGGCCGGCCGACGCGATGCGGGCCTACGGGGAACTGGTCAAGCCGGAACTGCCCCTGTCGGTACATGCGCCAACGCTGTTGGAGCTTGCGGCCACTAGCGGCGAGTGGGACCTTTACAACGACCTCTGCCGCAGCCGCGGCGACGTCGTGGGCTTCGCCGCGGGCGTGCTGGCCCGGCGGTCGGATCGTTAGCTCCGCGGGGGCGTAAATCGCTTTGCAGCGCTCGCTTATCACTGGCGGGACGCCAGTGGCACCTGGCACCTGGCGGGACGCCAGTGGCACCCGACGGGACGCCGGTGGCGCCTCGCTCAGGCGGGTGGGTGGTCGGCGTCGGCCGGCGGCTGGTTGTCTGGAGGTCGAGGCGGGGCGCGGTCTGAGTCGTCGGGGGGGCCGAGCTGGCCGTGCGGCCGGGGCTCCGGCGGGCCGAAGCGGGGACCGGGGCCGCCGCGGCCGCCGGGGCCGCGGGGGCGACCGTCGCGATGCTCGCCGGGGGGGCCGGGCCGATCGCCCGGCCACGCGCCGTCGCCGCGGCGTGGTCCGTCGAACCCTAGTCCCGTCTGGCGGCGGTAGCGCCACTCGAGGGCCTGCTGCATTTGCTCGGCGGGCAATCGCAGCAAGTACTCGCGGGTCTCGACGTCGAGCTCTTCGGAAAAGTATCGTTCCAATTCCTGCTGGGAGACGCGGCCGCGGGCGAGCGCTTCGGCCTGGCGCATCCAGGTGGCCAATTGCTGGAACTTCTGCGGGGGCGATAGTTGCTGGAACGGCTGGCGAACGCGCTGGGGGAGCGCCTCCAGGACGGCGGCCTCGAGCTTTTTGGCCGAGCGGGAGTTTTCGGCCGCCAGGAGCCACGCGCCGCCATAGGGCATGCGGCGGGGGGGCTGATCGGCTGGCCCCGCGGGGCGACCTTCGCGCGGGCGCTGGCCCAGCGCCTGGCGGAATTCGTCCAGCGGCTGGCGCAGGCGGGCGGCCAATCGGCGCAGCTCCTCTTCGCCCAGCGCCAGCAGGTCGTCTTCCTGCATCTGGTCGGCCCATCGCCGGACCATGCGAATTCGCTGGGGGATATCGTCAGTGGCGCGAAGTTCGAACTGCTGCGCCGGCGTCAGGCGGCTCAGCCAGGCGTGGTAGGCGAGCATCGTCCGCTCGAGCTGCGGCGCATCGGGGGCCGCGACGATCGCTTCGTGAAGCGTGCGGAGCCGCTGTTGCTCAGCGGGCGGCAATTCGCGAAACCGAAAGTACTTGGCCCGCAGGTTGGTCCGCTCGGCGTCGTCGAGCCGGCTCAGCCACCGTCGGCGGTCGTCCGGATGGGAAA
Source organism: Pirellulales bacterium (assembly GCA_020847515.1). GTDB lineage: Bacteria > Planctomycetota > Planctomycetia > Pirellulales > Lacipirellulaceae > Lacipirellula. The sequence continues at coordinate 6,307 of JADLBW010000117.1, forward strand.
CCGCGCGAAACCGGGCCGCCTGCAGTTCGAGGTCGACCGACTTGCCGGCCAGCTCCGAGAGCTTGTCGCCGAATTCGTCGCGGAGCGAGCGCAGGAAGTCGGGCCTCTGGAACTGCGAATAGACGTCGACGTTGTCGACCACCGGCAAGTCGGCCACCAGCAGCCGATCCGGCTGCCGCCACGCGAGCCGGACGACCAAAAATCCCAGGGCCGCCGCGGCGATGGCGGCCAGCAGCGAGGAGAGACGCATGCGCCGCCGGACGACGGGGAGGGCGACGGTCTTGGCGGCGACCTCGGCCTGGGCGGCCAGGACGGCCATTTCCATGGTCGTCCGCGAGAAGCGGTCGTCGACGGTCGTCAGCGGCAGCTCGTCGAGGGCCTGCCAGGCCCGCTCGACGCCTTGCAGTTGCTGCCGGTAGGCTTCGTCGGAGGCGAGCCGCCGCTCGACGCGGGCACTGTCCTCGGCCGAGAGCTCGCCGTCGAGGTAGGCGACGATCTCTTCCAACCGTTGCTCGTCGATGTCGTGCGGATCGGGCATGGTCAGGGCGCTGCGACGCGGGCGCCTTGCTGTAAATAGGGTTCCAGGACGTCGCGCAGCTTCGCGCGGGCGCGGGTCAGCAGGGACTTGACGGCTGAGGGGCTGAGCTGCATGACCTCGGCGATCTCTTCGTAGCTGAGGTGTTCGAACTTGTTGAGCAGGACGGCTTCCCGCTGGCGTTCGTTGAGCGTGGCGACCGCCAGGTGGACCGCGTCGCGGAGCTCGAGCTTTTCGAGTTGACGGACCGGCATCAGCCCGCTGGCGGCCAGGGCGGCGGCGTCGATGCCGACCGGTCCGCTGCTATCGGGCGATCCGGGGGCCAGATCGACCTCCCGCCGCCGGGCCAAGGTGCGCTGGGCGTTGGAGGCGACGTTGTGGGCGATGGTGAACAGCCAGGTGGAAAACTTGGAGCCGGGGACGTAGGTCTTTCGCGCGCGGTAGATCCGCAGAAAGACGTCCTGCGCCAGGTCTTCGGCCAGGTCGCGGCGACCGGTGAGGTGGGTCAGCAGCGACACGACGCGGTTCTGGTAGCGGAGCATCAGCTCTTCAAAGGCCTCGGCGTCGTCGGCGCGGACGCGGAGCATCAGCCGGACGTCGGGGTCCTGGGCGGTGAAACGCTCGGCGGTGGTATCGGAGATGGCCACGCGGGGGGTGGCTGTGGGTGGTGAATCGTGATCAGTGATCAGTGATCCGTAACTCGTAACTCGTAACTCGAAGTGGCTGACGGCTGGGCTTAGTTGGCTGGCGTGGCTGGCCCAATTGATCATACCCCGATGAAGGAGGGCGGTTTCGGTATTTTGTCGTGCGGGGCGCGGCGGGTGCGATTTTTGGCGACAGAAATCGTAGTTCTTGTGCGGCAAGGAGTTGCGGACAGCGCGACCGATGGAGCGCGAATTCCGTCGCGACAGAACTACGTTCAGCCCGGCGCCGTGTGAGCGGCCCTGGGGGCGTCCGCAGGGCGGATTGCGACGTACCGGAGAGGCTAGCGGAAGTGCTGGCACAAAAGCAAGCAGAGTTCACGGGCGGATTGCCCGCCCGGGAACTTGGCATAGAGCCCCGCGGCCTGCTGGCCAAGCGCCGCGGATTTGCCCCCGCCCTCGCGCGGCGGCCGGGATAGAATCACCTCACAACCGCTCGTGGGCAGCGCAAGGCCTTTACGTTCAGTTCCGACTGGCCGCCAGGTAAATGTTTCAGCACAGCGTCGCCTTTGACAGACCGGAATACCTGGCGTTGCTGGGATCGATCCCGCTGTTTTGGATCATGGGCAGGCGCAGCCTGGCCGGGCTGGGCCGGGCGCGGAGGTTGGCGGCGCTGACTCTGCGAACGCTCGTGGCGGCGGCGCTCGTAGCGGCGCTGGCGGACATGCAGTTGCGTCAGCGGAGCGACGGCTTGACGGTGATCTATGTGCTGGATCAGTCGCTGAGCATACCCGCGCCGCAGCGTCGAGCGATGCTCGACTACGTACGGGCGACCCTGGAGGAGCACGCCGATCCGAGCCGGGAGGATCGCTTTGGCGTGGTGGCGTTTGCGCGGGAGGCGGAAGTGGAGGCCCCGCCGACGTCCGCCGGCTCGCAATCGCCGGCGCGGATCGAGAGCCTGATCGATGCGGAATCTACGGATATCGGCTCGGCGCTGCGGCGAGCGCGGGCGATGTTCCCGCGCAACGCCGCGCGGCGGATCGTGTTGATCACCGACGGCAACGAGAACGCGGGCGACGCTCATCGAGAGGCCCGCGCGGCGACCGACGCGGGGGTAAGCATCGACGTGGTTCCGGTCTATCTGCCGCCGCGGAGCGAAATATCCGTGGAGAAGATCGACGCGCCGCCGCAGGTGCGCAAGGGTCAGCCGTTCAGCCTGCGAATCGTCCTGTTCCATCAAGGGGCGGGCGACGGCGCCAAGCCGATCGCCGGACGCGTGCAGGCGGTCCGCAAGGCGGCGGGGCGCCAGACCACGATCGCGGAGGACGCCGTAACGCTCGGGCTGGGAAAGCACGTTCTCACCGTGCGGCAACAGCTCGACGAGGCCGATTTCTATACCTACGAAGCGCGGTTCGTACCTGACGACGCAGGCGCCGACGGGACCCCGCAGAATAATGAGGCGACGGCGTTCACCAGCGTACAGGGCCTTGGACGGGTGCTGCTGATCGAGAACTCCGAAAGGCGGGGGGAATTCGATCGCCTGGCGGACCGTTTGCGAGCGCAGGATATCGACGTCACGTTGACGGCCACCGACCGGCTGTTTGGCTCGGTGGCCGAATTGCAGCGGTATGACGCCGTATTGCTGGCCAATGTATCGCGGAGCTCCGTGGACGACGCCGACAGTTCGGCCAGCTTCAGCGACGAGCAGATCGAGATGCTCGTCCAGAACACTCGCGAAATGGGCTGCGGCCTGGTGATGCTGGGCGGACCGGACACGTTTGGGGCCGGGGGGTGGGCCAACACCAAGCTGGAACAGGCGATGCCGGTGGACTTCCAGATTGAGGCGTCCGAAGCGATCCCGGTGGGCGCGTTATCGATCGTTCTGGATCGTTCGGGATCGATGCAGGGCGAGAAGCTGGCCATGAGCAAGGCCGCCGCGATCGAGGCGGTGCGGGCCATGGGTCGGCGGGATTATATCTCGGTCGTGGCCTTCGACGAAGTTCCGACGCGAGTAGCGCCGCTGCAGCGGGTGGGGAACAATGCGTGGGCGGCGCGGCGGATCGATCAGCTAGGGCCCGGCGGCGGCACCAATATGTATCTGGGCATGGCGGAGGGATTCGCCGAGCTAAGAATGGCGCCGGCCGCGGTGAAACACATGATCGTGCTGGCCGACGGTCAGACGCCGCCAGCGAACTTCGGCAAGCTGGTCCGCGATATGCGAAGCGCGAACGTCACGGTGACGGCGGTGGCCGTGGGGCAGGACGCTAATGTCGCTCTGATGCGAGACGTTGCCGCGACGGGCGGAGGCAAATTCTACCTCGTCAGAAATCCGCGCGGATTGCCGCGGATCTTCATGCGGGAGGTCCGGCGGGTGGCGCAGCCGTTGGTCTTCGAACCGCAGACGCCGCAGACGCCGTTTGCGGTCGCCGATCATGAGATCCTGCGCGGGCTCGAGGGAGGCGTGCCCCCGATTCGCGGCATGGTGCTGACAAGCGTGAAAGAAAACCCACTGGTGGAGGTGGCCCTGCGCAGCCCGCAGCCTGTCGACCAAAAGAACGCAGCCGTGCTGGCGGCATGGACGTACGGCCTGGGCCGCGCGGTGGCCTTCACGACAGACGCCGGCAGCCGGTGGGCCTCGGCGTGGACCGAATGGGAGGGGTACGATCGGTTTTTCGGCCAGATGGTGCGGTGGGCGATGCGACCGACCGGGGCGAACGCGGACGTCGCGGTGACGGCCGAGCGCCGCGGGGAGCAGATTGAAGTGGTGGCGACGTCGACGGCGGAGGTCGGCGAGCCGTTCGACGGACAGGCTGTCGCTGCGCGTGCTTTGGGGCCCGACTTTGAGCCGATTCCGATCGCGATGAGTCAATCGGCGCCGGGACGATGGACGGGGCGACTGCCTGCGAAACAGCAAGGAAGCTATTTCATGGCGGTGCAGGCCGGAGGCGGCGGGCTGGTTCGCACCGGGATCAACGTCGGGTATTCAGCGGAATATCGCGATCGAGAGACGAATCTCGCCCTGTTGGAATCGGTGGCGGGGCTCTCGGCCCGCGACGGGTTGCCTGGGAAGCTGTATCGGCAGGGCCTCGACGTCGACGCGGTGCACGAGACGAATGCCAACGACCCGTACCGGCGCGATCTGCCGCCCTTCTGGTCGTCGCAGTCGGCGTGGCCGTGGCTGGTCGTCGCGGGAAGCTGCCTGTTCTGGTTCGACGTATTTGCGCGGCGCGTACAGTTCGATCTGGCTTGGCTAGGCACGCTGGCGACACGCTGGCGGGACGACGCAGCGGGACGTCGGGCGGGGGCGGATGACGGGCAGGCGATGGCGCGACTAAGGGCGCGCAAACGCGAGGTCGCGGAGCAATTGGTCGGCCAGGGCGCCGGCTATGGGCCCGGTCGGCGCGAGACTGCAACGTCCTCGGCAGCGGCGGCCGAAGTTTTTGCTGCCTCGCCAGGACCGCCGCCGGGGCCGACCCGCCCCACGGGGACCGGCAGTTCGGACGAAATGGCGACGCTGCCGGAGGGAGAGACAGACACGCCGACCGGGCGCCTACTCAAGGCGAAGCGCGACCTATGGCGCGAGCGACAAGCGTAGCAGGCCCACGATCGCCGGCAGCGGCGACGGGACTGGATTTCTGGTCGCGACTCGCAGCGCGACGTATCGGGGCGGCTGGGGGGGCGGGCGGGCATGCCAGCCGCTTGGAGGCTGGGCGGGTTCGTTTCGAGGAAGTTCAGATTTTTCCCGCAAGGAACCGCTCATTGGGGTAACTATCTCTGAAGAAGCCAACCGCATGAACCAAGGCGCCGCACCGGCTGATGACGGTCCTGCCGCTTGCGGGTCGATCGACCTGCCTGCGGCGCTGGCTGCGCATGGCCGGTGGCTGCGGACGGTGCTGGCGGCCCGCGGGGTCGAGGCGGCGTCGCTGGATGAGGTGCTGCAGGAGGTAGCGGCGGCTGCGGCCCAGCATGTTGGCCGACTGCGAGATCGGCGGCGGACGGCGGCATGGCTGTATCGCATCGCCGTCGTGCAGGCGCTGCAGTATCGCCGGCGGGCGGGCCGGCGGCGACGGCTCGCGGAGCGTTATGCCGCCAGCGGCGTCGCGCCGGGCGAAGCGATCGACGCCGATCCGCTGGCCTGGCTGCTGGCCGAGGAGGCGCAACGGCTGGTCCGGAGGGCCGTCGCCGAGCTTCCGCCCCAGGACGCCGAGATCCTGCTGCTGAAGTACACCGAAGACTGGAGCTACCGACAACTGGCGGAACATACTGGCGTAACGGCCAGCGCCATCGAGGCCCGCCTGCACCGTGCGCGCGGCCGGCTCCGCGCGGCCTTGACCCGACCCGCCCCCGAGCTTGCCGCGGCACGTTAAACCAGCGCGGCCCGCACTGGCCCGCGCGGTTCGAGAGCCGCATCTTATGCTAGGCGCTTGCACTGTGTACATGAGCAAACAACGACCGCACATCACCGACGCGCTGCTCGACCGGCTGGTGGATGGCGAATTGTCGGACGAGGAGCGGCGCGAGCTACTGCTGACCCTCGACTTGCAGGGAGATAGTTGGCGGCGTTGCGCCTTAGCGTTCATCGAAGCCCAAGTTTGGCGCCAGGGACTGCGGCAGAGTGTCGGCGCGACGGCCGAAGCGCGGCCGCAGGGCGCGCTCGCGCCGAGAACCGTACCTCCTGTGGCAGCCGTTGACGGGGAAGATCGGCGGCGTTGGCGTGCTGCTGGCTGGCTGGCGATCGCGGCCTCATTGGTCGCGGCCTTCGGGCTGGGCCAGCAGTGGCGAGCAGATAAGCAGCGCGACGACGGCGCATCAATTGCGAGCGTCAACGTGGCGCCGGGCGCGGCGGCGGTAGCGCCGGCGGCCGCGGCGCCGGGCTTGCCGACGGGCGACGTGATAACGCTGGTGGCCCACGATGCCAGCGGTCGGCCGCAGCGGATTCGGGTGCCGCTGGTCGAGGGACGGGCCCTGGGCAGCCAGTTCGCCGAGACGCCGGCTTGGTCGGCCGCGCCCGAGTTGACGCGGCAGCTCGACCAGCAGGGCTTGGATCTAACTGCTCGCCGCCGCTACGCCCCGCTGTTCTTTGAGCAGCAGAACGAGGTGATTCCGATGATCGTGCCGATTGACGATGCGGTCGTTAGGCGGGTCGCGCGACCGGTTTATTGAATTGCGGGGCGGAGGGTTGGCTGCTAGCGGCTGGCGGCCAGAATTGGGCATTTTCCCGCTGGCCGCCGGCCGCTAGCCGACAGTCGGGCAGGGTTCATTAGTCGCGCAGGAATCAATAACGAGTCTCACGATCACCCGGACCCCCACACCTCCCCCATCACTCTCACCCCCAAGGAGCCCACCGATGCCCCGCAGACGTTTTGAAGCCTTTTGGATTGCGGCGTTGTTCTTCGCCGTGCCTGCTGTAGCGGTCATGTTCAGTTTTGATCGGCGAGCGGCCGCCGACGAAGAGCCCCAAGGCCGCATCGTCGACGTCACCGACGGCGACCACGACGCCGCGCCGGCGGAGAGCGACGAAGACGCGGCACAAAGTCCAGCCGACGACGAACAGAACGACGCCGCGGCGGCGTACTGGATCGGTCTTCAAGGGCGGCCGATCGACAGCCCGGTGCTGCGCACGCAGTTCCAACTGGCGGACGACGTGGGGGTGGTAGTCGAAAACGTCGTTCCGGAGAGTCCCGCCGATAAGGCCGGCTTGCGGCAGCACGATATCATCATGGCCGTCAATGGCGAACCGGTCGCCGGCATGGAGGACTTGCAGCAAGTCGTGGCCGGCAGCCAGGCTAAGCCGCTGAAGCTGAAGGTGATTCGGCTTGCCAAGGAGACGACTGTGGAAGTCACTCCCGAGGAGCGTCCCCAGGACCTGCCGGGCCCGGCGAGCCCGATGACGCCGCAAGACGCCTTGGGCGGCCACATGGATCAGCTCTTTCGGCAGTTTCAGCCAGGCGAGGTCCCGGGGGGCGTGCGAGTGTTCGGTCCCGGGATGGTGCTGGGAGGTCCGGCGTTCAACCTGAACAAGCTGCCCGCAGGCTTCTCGATCAGCATCGCCCGCGCAGGGGACGAGCCGCCGGTCATCACGGTGAAGAAGGGCGAGCAGACGTGGACCGTCAAGGGGGGCGATCAGCGGGCCGTGAAGGGGCTGCCCAAGGAGGTCCGTCCCTTTGTCCAGCAGATGCTCGCCGGCTCGAAGGCGGGCCCCGGGGGGCCCCATTTCAATTTTGGCGAATTTCGGTTCCAGAACCTACCGGCCGAACTGGGACAGTTTGACGCGCAAGAGGCGGGCAAGCGGATCAACGAGTCCAACGAGCGCCTGAAGGAGCAGATCAAGCAATTGGAACGGCGCATGCAACAATTGGAAAACGACTTGCGGCCTGCGGACAAAAAATCGGAGAGCGAGGCCGACCCTACTGACACTTGATTTCGTAGAACCAAGAGCGATGAATTACGCGGGGGCGGCGCCCCGCGGACCAGACCCTCCCAGCTCAGTGGCCGGCGCGCGCGGCTGCGGCCTTTGCTGTGCCGCGCCGCGCGTCGAATGCCCGTCCCCCTTCGCCAGGCCGGCTAACTGAGCAACCATGCGGCCGCGGCTCGCCAACGAGCCGCGGCCGTTGGCGTTTGCAGCGCCGGCGAAGCTATGCTTTACAACATCTTGGTTAGCTTGCCGGAACAAGCGCCGCTGGCGCGGGTCCAGCAGCCACGTTCAGCCGGCTCAAGCCCAGGAGCGAGGCGCATGCCGCAGACTATCGACGCCATCTAGGAAGGGGGCGCCTTCCGCCCGCTTCACCCTGAGCAAGTGCAAGCCGCCGAAGGCGACCGGGTGAAATTGATCCTACAACCGAAAGAGGTATCCGACGAGGACTTGCCTGAGATCCTCAAACTCGCGCGCAGCGTTTACGACGGCCTCAGCAACGAGGAGATCGACGCCATAGAAGCGATCGCGCTGGATCGAACTAACGGGCGGACGCGTAGTGACGTTCTACCATGAACGGCACAGTGGTTCTTGATACCGATATCCTTTCGGCGATCATGCGCGGCGAACGCAGTGCGTCGCGCTTCGTGCCCAGGATGACATTTGCCGAGTATGGTTGCTAACACTTTTCAGTAACCGACGGCTTCCAGCTAACGAACAACGTCCGCCACTTCAGCCGCATTGACGGTCTGGCGATCGACAACTGGCGGGATGATCTAATTCCTTGGCGAACCTGGAACCTCAACATGGAGCTTCGGACTAATTGCAGCGCCGTCGAGCGAGCGCCGGGCAAAGTCGGCGGAACCTGGGTGTTTCGCGGGGCGCGAGTCCCGGTGGCGGCGGGGTTTGAGAATCTTAAAGGTGGCCGCGACGGTCGCTGAGTTCGTGGAGTGGTTGCCCGGCGTGACGCGCCAGCGGGTTGAAGAAGGGTCGCCTGCGAAGGCCATAGTTTGCCGGGAGGCGCGGCCCTCCGACGTTTAGCGTAGCCGGCCGGCTTCCCGCGTCGGATAGCAATCGCTACGCCGAAGTTTCGATCTGAACCAGCCCAGTTGCGGCGCTGCGCCGCAACTGCCCACAGGCGGCGTCGATGCGGTCGCCTTTGCGGTGGCGGAACTTCACCCGTACGCCGGCCGCTTCGAGGATCGCGCGAAACGCCTGTCGCCGCTCGGCCGACGGGGTGCGGTAGGGGAGGCCCGCTACGGGGTTGTACGGAATCACGTTCACCAGGGCCTCGCGCCCGGCGAGGAGCCGGCCCAGTTGCCGCGCGTGTTCGGGCGCGTCGTTGACTTCGCCCAGCAGTACGTATTCGAACGTCAGTCGCCGGCCCGAAACTTCAAAGTATCGGTCGGCCGCGGCGATGATCGCGTCGATGCCGATGTTCTTATTCACCGGCACGAGGCGATCGCGGAGCTCGTCGTTGGGGGCGTGGAGCGAAATGGCCAGGCGGTAGTGCTGGTCGTACTGCGCTAATCGATCGATGGCCGGCGGCAATCCGACGGTCGAGATCGTGATCCGCCGCGCGCTGATCCCCAGCCCGTCCGCGCGATGGGCGTGCTGCAGGGCGGCCAGCAGCCGATCGAGATTGGCCAGCGGCTCGCCCATGCCCATCACGACGATGTGGCTCAGCCGCTCGCCGGCGGCGAGCAGCCGCTGGAGTTGCAGCATCTGCTCGACGATTTCGCCGGTGGCGAGATTCCGCTCGACGCCGTCGAGGCCGCTGGCGCAGAACACGCAGCCCATGCCGCAGCCGACCTGCGTGCTGATGCAGATCGTCCGGCGATCGGCGTCGCGCAGGAGCACGCATTCGATCTGCCCGCCGTCGGCGAGGTTCAGCAGCAGCTTCTCCGTGCCGTCGTCGGCGCGGGTGTGCCGGGCGATCGTGGTCGACCAAAGCTGAAACCGCTCGGCCAGGTCGGCCCGCAGGGCCTGGGGCAGATCGGTCATCAGGCTCCAATCGGCGGCGCGCTTTTCGAACAACCATTTGCGGACCTGCCCGACGCGATAGGCCGGAACGCCCCGCTCGGCCGCCCAGGCGGCGAGCGACTGGTCGAGCGCGTCCAACAGGTGAGGTTTTAGCTCTGGCATAAGAAGCATTCTGCCCGCGCATCACGCGAATCAATCAGCGAATAGACATATTATTGAGAACTGCGCGACTAATGAACCTGGCGGGCTGTCGGCTGGCGGCCGGCGGCCAGAGGGAGAAGGCCTGATTCTGGCCCATAGCTCATAGCTCATAGCCATAGCCCATAGCCATAGCCCATAGCCAAATTTACAACGGGTTCCTTAGCGGCGCCGGAACCAACAAAGCACGTTCGGCTCCCTCCCCCTTGTGTCCCTGGCGGGGAGGGCTGGGGAGAAGGAGAAGCAGGTACACATGTGCAACTGAAGGCAGAATGGCGCGCCTCAGTCCGGAGGCCCTTACGCGACGACGCTCACCGCCCGGCCGCCAGCGCCCCGGGCAGCCATGTACACAAGTAATACGCGCGCGGCGTTGCCAGCTCCAACAGTGCGGCGGCATCGAAGCCCCCGCCGCCCTTAGCTGGCGTCCACTTGCTGCTAGCGCCTAGCAGGGCGCCTAGCGGCGTAAACGGCTCTTCGTACTCGACGCAGCGGAAGCTCGCCACGTCGCCGCCGGCGAGTTCCGCCGCCCGCTGGATCGCCTTGTCCAAAAATCCGATTTGATCCACCAGCCCCAACTCGTGGGCCTGTTCGGCCGTAAAGATGCGGCCGGTGGTCGCCGTTTCGAAATCGTCGCCGTTGTCCTTGAGCTTGGGCCGGCCCGCGAGGACGATCTGTTTGAAGCGTTCAAAACTCTCGTCGACCAGTTCCTGAAGCAGCTTTTGCTCCTGGGCTTCGTCCTCGGGCGAGAGCTGCCGCGTGGGGCTCCCCATCAGCTTGAACTTGTGGCTGGCGATCGAGTCGTCCTGGATGTTCCAGTTGGCCAGCAGTTTCGAAACGTCGTAGTGGGGGATGACGACGCCGATCGAGCCGGTCCAGGTCGAGGGTTCCGCGTAGATGGCGTTCTCGCGGTCGCCGACGGCCATGGCCATGTAGTAGCCGCCGCTGGCGCAGACGCCTCCCATGCTGACCACGAGCGGAAGGTCGCGGTCGGCGGCCAGGTCGCGGAGCTGATGGTAGAGGTAGTCGCTGGCCGTGACGGTGCCGCCTGGCGAATCGATCCGCACGACCGCCGCCTTGACGCTCTTGTCCTGGCGAACCTGGTCGATCTGCTGCTTGATGAACCCTTCGGCGTCGAGAATGGCCCCCTCGACCTTGATGATCGCGATCTTGTCGGCGGCGTCCCGGCTGAGCGAGTGATATTTCTCGGCGGGTCCCTCGCCGCGGCTGAAGTAGCTTTTGTAGCTAGCATTCTGCCCGATGATCACCAGCACGGCGATCACCAGCAGCACCAACAGCAGCCGCCCGTAGCGGCCCAAGGCCGACGGCTGCTGCACGATCACCTGCACAGGTTGCCGAGAAAGGCCGTCGCCTGGCGGAACAGTGGACATGACGCAGGACTCCTGATATCGCGGCTGAAAGCAGTAATTGTACCGCTGGCGGCTTCCCGCGAGCAGGCAGCGCGAGGGGGCGCGCTGGGCGGCGCTTGCATCGTGCTGCAAATTTCGACCCGGTGACCGCTAGAACGCTGTGCAAAAGCGCGAAGGCGTCCCCCCGGTTCGGGGCCGCTCCGTATTTCAGACCCGGATCGGGCGACATGGTCGCGGAGGGTCCGCTTAGGCGGTCATGGTTGACAGTACGGCAGCATGTCTACGCGGACGTGGACAGGGCGCCCGCCCCGGCGCCGACCCGGTGTTGCCCCGCCGCGTCTAAAGCCGCTACAGTACGGCATAGCTTACCCCGCCCCATAGTCCCTCCCTCCGAAGTCGCGGCTGGGGGAGGCGTCGATAGCAGCGCCGCCGGTCGTCGCGGCCCTACCGGGGGCCGAGGCGGCCCCGCGCCCCAACCGCAGTTTTTGCCAGGAGCGTCAGCGTGTTTGTCTGTGCGTCAACGGATTGCTTTCCCGACCTGCCGAAGGACGAAGTGCTGCCGACGCTGGTCGATCTTGAATTCACAGCCGTGGAGCTCCCGTTGCGCGAGTCGGCGAGCGCCTGGTATCGCCCGTCGCAGGCGGCTGAGAGCCTGGAGCATGCCGTCGAGGCGCTGCGCGACACGCATCGGCTGTCGATCGCGGCGCTGACGGTCGAGCCGGCGGGCCCGAAGGACCAGTACTACGCCCAGTTCACCGCGTGCTGCAAGCTGGCCAAGACGCTGCGGATCGTGCCGCTGGTCGTCCCGGCCGCCGAGCTGGGGACGCCGTTCAACGAAGAGATCGAGCGGCTGCGCGAGCTGGTGCGGATCGCCTCGCTGGAAGGGTGCCAGGTCGCCATGCGGACCGAGATCGGCTGCATGAGCGAGGACCCCGATACGGCGGTCGTGCTGTGCAACAACGTCAAGGGCCTGGGGCTGTGCCTCGACCCCAGCCACTACGTCGCCGGGCCGCGGCAAGGCCGCGACTACTCGAAGGCGATTCCCTACGTGTTTCATGTTCACTTGCGCGACTCGACCAAGAGCAAGCTGCAGGTCCGCGTCGGCCAAGGCGAAATCGACTACGGGAAGCTGCTGTCGCAGCTTGAAAAGGCGGGCTACAACCGGGCCCTGTCGGTCGACATGCAGCCGCTGGAAGGGCACGACCACCGGCAAGAGATGCGGAAGCTGCGGCTGCTGCTGGATAGCTTGCTGTAGGGCTGGCGCCGCTCGCTCTCAGAGGACCCTACTGGGTCGGGATGTTTTTGCGACTGGAAGGTCTGTCAGCAAGGCCGAGTCGCCAGTCGCAAAAGAATCCCGACCCCTGCTACCCGAGTCGCCAGTCGCAGAAGCATCCCGACCCCTTCTCGGACTCAGCGGGCGGCGGCGGCGGCTTTTGGCCAAATCGAGCTGGCGGCGTGTTATAACTTCCTCGGGCAGTGCCTGGGGCGGCTACGCGGCCAGGCGGCGAGCTTGTAGTTTCATCAAAAGCGCAGGTTGCCATGGTTCACCGTCGTCAATTCATGGGTTGCGCCGGGGCGAGCGCGCTGGGTCTGCTGGCAAGTCGGGCCTTGGGGGCTGACGCCCCAGCGACGAGCCACGGGGCGTTCCTACTGGTGGAAGCCGAGGGCTTCGACGACTATGGCGGCTGGGAATTAGACCAGCAGTCGATGGACCAGATGGGTTCGCCCTATCTGCTGGCTCACGGGCTGGGCGTGCCGGTGCGCGACGCCGCAACCGAGGTCTCCCTCCCCTGCGCAGGCGACTACCGCGTGTGGGTAAGAACCCGCGATTGGGTCGCTCCGTGGAATGCGCCTGGCGCCCCCGGCAGATTTCAACTGCTGATCGACGGCAAACCGCTCGACGAGACGTTTGGAACGAAGAGCGCCCACTGGCACTGGCACGACGGCGGCACGGCACGGGTCAGCGGCAGCGCACGCTTATCGCTGCACGACCTTACCGGCTTCAACGGCCGCTGCGAGGCCATCCTGTTCTGCCAGGATCTCCAGTTCGAGCCGACCGACGACGTGCGGGCGCTCACCTGCTTCCGCCGCAGGCTGCTGAACCTGCCCGACGCACCTGACGAGGGAGGGAACTACGATCTGGTGGTGGTCGGCGGGGGGCTGGCGGGGGTTTGTGCGGCGCTATCGGCGGCGCGAAACGGGCTTTCGGTGGCGCTGGTGCAGGACCGGCCCGTGCTCGGGGGCACTGGGAGTTCGGAGGTGCGGGTCTGGCCCGAAGGCAAGACGCAGCAGGAGCCCTATCCGCACGTCGGCGACATCGTGGAGGAGATCTTGCCGCCCATCGAGCGGAAGGGCAATTTCAACGGGCTGCCGGCCAGGTATTTCGACGACGCCAGAAAGCTCAAGATCGTCGCCGACGAGCCCCGTATTGCGCTATTCGCTAACTGCCGCGCCATGGAGGTGGAAACCGACGGCGCGACAATCGCCGCAGTCGTGGTCCAGAGCACGACGACCGCCCGCCGGCAGCGCCTGACGGCGAAGCTGTTTGCCGACTGCACCGGCGATGCGAAAGTCGGCTTTCTCGCGGGGGCCGATTACGAGTATTCCCTGGACCAGCCGCTGATGGGCAGCACCAACCTGTTCAGCGTCCTGGACGCGGCTGATAAAGAGGAGGTGCTGGGCTGCGAATGCAAAGACAAGGCCGCGCTGACGGTGGCCTATGAAGAAGGCCGCGTCGAGCAGCCCTTTCCGCGCTGCCCGTGGGCCCTGGATCTCTCGGACAAGCCGTTTCCCGGCCGGGCGAAGTTTTCGGCCGACGGGAAGGGGGACCTGGCGGCGTTTGAACGCAAATGGTACTGGGAAAGCGGCTTCGACAAGGACCAGATTGAAGACATCGAGCTGATCCGCGACCACAACCTGCGGGCGATGTTCGGGGCCTGGGACGCCCTGAAGAACGCCGACGGTCTCTATCCGAACCATCGGCTGGGCTGGGCGGCGTACATCGCCGGCAAGCGGGAGTCGCGGCGTTTGATGGGGGACGTCGTCCTGGACGGGAAGCACTTCATGGAGAACGTCGAGTTCGCCGACGCCGCATTTCCCTGCTCATGGCACATCGATCTCCATTTTCCGAACCGGGTGTTCCAAAGTGGATTCGAGGGTCATGAATTCATCGCCGACTTCACGCGGGGACAGGGCTACAGTTATCATGGAGTCTACTGGGCGCCCTATCGGTGCCTCTACAGCCGCAACGTGAACAACCTGTTCATGGCGGGACGCGATATCAGCGTCAGCAAGTCGGGCCTGGGCCCGGTGCGGGTGATGCGAACCTGCGGGATGATGGGCGAGATCGTCGGTAAGGCGGCGGCCATTTGCCTTCGGCGCGGGACCTCGCCTCGCGGGGTTTATGAGGACCACCTGCCGCTGCTGAAGGAGCTGATGAACCAGCCGGGCGGCGCGAGGGTCGGTTAGCGCGGCGGACCTGTGTTACGTACTCAACGGGGGAGCTTGCCGCGGCGTCGGGATGCTTTTGCGACTGGCGACTCGGTCTTGTTGACGGACGTTCCAGTCGCAAAAGAATCCCGACCCCTTTCATTCACTCCAAGGGGGAGCTCGCCGCGGGCCGCCATTGGCGCCGCGCTTGCTGCGCGCGGGCGGGTGTGCCGGTGCGCCCGAGGAAGTCGAGAGGGCGCTCTCACGGGGTCAGGATGCTTTGGCGACTGGAGGGCCTGTTTAGCAAGGCCGAGTCGCCAGTCGCAAAAGAATCCCGACCCCTTTCATTCGACCTTGTCAGATGACGACTTGGCGAGTCCGACGAAGTACAGCCAACCCAGGACAAGGGCGGTGGAGGCGGCGGTCAACTCGACCGCGGCGATTAGCTCTGGCATGATCTTCTCCGGTGAATCGAGGCGGGAAAGAAGCATCTGCCATAAGCATCGGGCAGCGAGTTAAGGCCCCGATGAGGATTAGATAAGATCTTCTTGAAGGTGGGCGAGGAAGAGGTTGTGGGCTGTGGGCTATGGGCTGTGGGCTATGGGCTGTGGGCTGGCGGCCAGATGGAAGAAACCTCTTTCTGGCCGCCGGCCGCTGGCCGCTGGCCGCTAGCCGCCAGCCGCATTCACAACGGGCGGCTGGCGGCGTCGTGCGTCAGTCGTCTGCTCGGTCGCTGATGACGTCGGCCGATTTGGGATCGACGTGCAGCTCGCGCTGGTCGCCGTCGCGATCGGCTTCGACCTCCCAGTACCGGCGCTCGAAGGAGGCCTCTGAGAGGTTCGAGTAGCCGGCCTTTTCCAGGGCGCGAATCACCTGCGACAATCGCAGACTACCTTGCGGCGGACGGCGCTGGGCGTCGTCGCGATGTTCGGAGATTACTTCGCCGGTGCGGGGATCGACGCTCAGCTCGAGCGAGTCGTCGCCGTGGTACGTTTCAACCTCCCAGGCGCCGTCGTCGAACGAGATCTCGACCAGCGGTCCGTAGCCGTCCTTTTCGAGCAGGTGGGCAACTTCGCCCATGGCGAGGCGCCCATTTCGCCCATTCGGCGGCCCGCTGGCGGCCATGAGCAGGGGAGCAACCGTGGCGACAAGCGCGGCGATGCCGAAGCGTTTCATCCTGAGAGTCTCCTTGCGATGGGAAGGGTCTGGAAATTGGACTTGCTCGGGGTTTTTTTCGTGATTGGTTACCGGTTGATTTGGGAATCAGCCCTAAGCGCGCTCGTCCGCGGTTGGAGGGGAGAACCGGGGGCTAGCGCCCGGCGGCTGATCGAGGCCGGCCACCTGTTCGCTGTGACGAAGCACTAGGAGAATCTTCGCCAGAGGGCGTAAGGCAGGGATGAAGGCTTGCTGAGATCTTCTTTATCTATTGAGTCCTGCCGCTGATGAGCCCGGTGTGGATTTGGCTGGCGGCTATCGGCTGTCGGCTGTCGGCTGTCGGCTGGCGGCTAGTCGATAGCCGGGCGCGGTTCATTAGTGGCGCAGTTCTCGAGCGGGCGATTGTTCGTTCGCCGTGCGAGGGCTGGGGGCTGGCGCCGGGGCGGATGCCAGCGGCAGATGGATCGAGAAGGCGCTGCCCGAGCCGAGCTCGCTGTGGCACTGCAGCCGGCCGTGCATCGCGGCCGCCAGGCGGGCGGCCACCGCCAGGCCCAGGCCTGCGCCGGCCGCCCCCAGCGAGCGGGCCGCCGAGCTACGAAAGAACGGTTGAAACACGCGGCGCTGGTCCTCGGCAGACAGGCCGATGCCCTGGTCCTTGACGGCGACTACCGCCTCGTCGCCGAGTCGACCGGCGCGGACTTCGATCGGCGTGCCGGGGGGGCTGTATTTCAGGGCGTTGCTGAGGAGGTTGTCGACGACCTGGGCGAGGAGCTGCTTGGAAGCGAGCGCGGCGACCGGCTGTTCGACCGCCAGGCGGAGATCGGCCCGTCGCTGGTCGTACTGGGGCCGCTGGAGATGACGTGCGAGCCACGGGCCGAGGTCGACGTCGGCCTGGTCAGCGGCGGCGGCTCCTTGCTCGGCGCGGGCGAGAAACAGCAGTGAGTTGAGGATGGCTTGCAGCTTCGTCGCCTCGTCGCGAAGCAGCGACAAGGTCTGCTGATAGTCAGCGGCGGTTCGCGGCCGGCGCAGGGCTACGTCGATTTGCCCCAGGAGGACGGTCAGCGGCGTACGCAGTTCGTGCGCGGCATCGCCGGTAAACCGGCGCTGCGATTCGTAGGAGGCTTGCAGGCGGTCCAAGAGGCCGTTGAACGAGCGGCTCAGCGTCGCGAGTTCATCGTCGGAACTGGATTCGGGGAAACGTCGCTCGAACGAGGCTGCCGAAATCCGCTTGGCCGTGTGGGCCATATCGACGACCGGCCAGAGGGCCCGCCGGCAGAGCCAGCGCCCGATCGCCGCTGCGATCAGCCAGCCGCCGACGGGGAGGGTGCTGGCCAGAATGGCCAATCGGCGCAGGGTGGCCTGCAACTCGACCGTTGAGCGACCCACGACGATGGCGACTTCATCGAACTCGTCGAGGTCGCGCAACTGGCGGTTGGGCGCGGGGGCCGCCAGTCGCTGGCGCAAGTAGCGCCAATCGGCCCGCTGAACCTCTTGGACGTTGGCCGCGGAATCCGCATCCTCGGCGAGGCGCTTCGCTTCGGCCAGGAAGGCGGGCGAGGCGTTCGCGGAGGCGTCGACGACCTGGGTGCGGTCCCCGAAGACGGCCCACCGCAAGCGCGATACGCTCTCGTCCGTGCCCAGGCCGATGGTATGTTCCGAGGGCTGCCAGGTGACGTCTTGCGGCTCGACCTCGACGGCGGCCGCCAAGGAAGAAAACGCGCTGTACAACTGCTGGTTGAACTGGCGCTGGAGCTGGCTGCGAACGATCCACCAGAAGGCGCCGGAATAAATCGCCAGCGCCACGGCCAGGGCCGCGAGGAAGAAGCCGGAGACGCGATTGACGAGGGTCATGTCGGCGGATCGGGCCTGGCGCTCAGCTCGTAGCCGCGACCGCGATGGGTGTGGATTATTCTGGGCCCCAGGGCCTCGAGTTTGCGTCGCAGTTCTTTGACGTGCACCTCGAGCGTGTTGGACAGGCCATCGTACTGGTCGCCCCAGACCGTCTCGAAAATTCGCGTGCGCGACAGCACGCGGCCGTGATTTCTGATGAACAGGCAGAGCAGCGAGAACTCCTTGGCGGTCAAATCCAAGGGGGCCCCGCCGCGCGAGGCTCGCAGCGTCGCCAGATCGGCATGGAGGTCGGCGTAGTCGAGGGTTAACGAGTCGGCCTGGTCCGGGCGTCGCAGCAAGGCCCGGGTCCGCGCTAGCAGTTCGTCGAAGGCGAACGGCTTGCAGAGATAATCGTCGGCGCCGGCGTCGAGCCCCTCGACGCGTTGCTCGACCGCGTCGCGGGCCGTCAAGAACAGCACCGGCGTGGCGCGATTCCGCTGGCGGAACCGCCGCAGGAGCTGGATGCCGTCTTCTCCCGGGAGCCACCAGTCGAGGAGGACGAGGTCCCAAGTTCCGTGCTGCAGGGCGATCCATCCGCTCGGTCCGGTCGCCTGAACCTCGACCTGATAGCCTTCCTCGCGCAGGCCTCGTTGGAGGAAGTCGGCGATCCGCTGTTCGTCCTCGATGATCAAGATGCGGCTGCTCATGGAAGTGGGCCTCGGCGGCGTATTATAAGGGATGCTGTGACGCGGCGCCGGCGGCCCGTCGCCAGGGGCGCGCTGCTCGATCGCCGGGGGACCAGGAGGGCCACAGGACGACCTTGGCGAAATCACCGGGCAGCGCCGCCAGCGACGCGACCGCGCGGCCGATGGACGGTTCAGCTTCAATGGAGCGCCAGCCATAGTCGACCGACCGCCGCACGACGAGCCAATCTGCCGCCGACCACGCCGGCAGGGCGCGGGCGGCGCTGGAGATTATCAGCAGTTCGCCCATCGATCGCCGCTCAACGAGGCGGCCAAGCTGGCCGTTGAAGTAACGGGGCAGGGCGAGCAAGGCGGCGGTCCGAGAGGGGACGCGGGACTCGATCCGCTGCAGCGTCGCGCGGAGGTGGATTAGCGACGTATAGACCTGGGCGTCGACGTTGTGCCGCTGAAGGCCGAGCGTCGTGATCGGGCCGCGACTTACGCCGGCGTTCATCGCCCGAGGGTCGTGGAGCGCCGCCCGGCTCGACCCAACGGCGTCGATCGTGCGGGGTAACAGGGGGTCAAATTGCATCGAGCTCTCCTTCTGACCGCGCTGGCGGGAGGCGCCGCCGCAACGTCGGCGTCAGAAGGGTAGTTCGGCTTACTAAGTCGGCGATGAGGGGCGCATGAAGATTACCTTATGTTGTTCATGGCGAGGCGCGGACAAGGCGAGTCGCCGCGGTTGCCGGTGAACTGCCGGGACGCCGGCGGCGCAAGGCTCAGGAGGAACGGCCGGCCGATGACCTGTCAGGGGGCGAGCGTCTGAAGGGCCGCGCATGGATCGGCAGGCCACTGGTGGCCGACGCGCACCAACGGGGGACTGCGGCGACCGCGCGCGAAGAAGCCGGCCCTGGCGGCCGGTGGGGCGACTGTTGCGGACGCTGGTAACGCGGCTTCGCGTCTTGCCAGAGAGGAAAGCCGCCAGCCGCCAGCCCACAGCCGACGGCCGAGCCCAGTTCATCAGCCGCGCGGTTCTCAATAGCCGTCGGCAGCAGGGTTCATCTCGATTGACCCAAGGCGGTATCCAGGGCCGCGAGGATGTGGGGGCGACTGAGCGGCCGGGCGTGCCGGTTGGGCGGCGCAGGAGGTTGCGAATCCTCGTTCATCGCCGCCGCTGGCCGTCGATCGTGCTGCGACGGCTCGTTGAGGCTGCCTGCCAGGCGGAACCGGCGTGCGTGGAAGTCGGCCAGCGCCTCGTCGGCGGCCGCGAAGTCTGCGCGGCTGTGGGCCCGAAAGACGACTCGCGGCGACGGCCGGACGGCGCCGGGGGCCAGCGCCCGCAAGTCGATCGACGCCGGTGCATCGGCGGCCAGGTCGTTAGCGGCTGCGGCAGGGGGCGGTTCGGTCGTTAGCGCGGCGTTCGTCGCGGGCAGGACCGCGGCGACGGCGACAGGTCCGAGCTGCCGCTGCCAAGCGAGGAAGTCGAAGCCGTCGACGTCGTGATCGCCGTCGGCGTCGCCTTCGCCCGCCACGGCGCCGGCGGGCTTGCCGAAGTTGCCATCCCACAAATCCAAGTCATCGTCGTTGACGAGGCCGTCGGCGTTGAAGTCGCCGGAGGTGATCGTCGTGGCGAAGGATTCGAAACCGACATAGGTGACGGGCGAGGCGTTGTCGAAGGAGTACCGCGTAGCGTTGGCGAGGATCGGATCGGGGCCGACCACGGGGTTCAGCATGCCGGTCAGATCGATCTCGAGCGAGTCGCCGGGGCCGCTGGTCGGATTATTGGCGATCAGGGTGAGCTTTTTCTCGGCGCTCGGTTTGGCATAGACGGTATCTCGGCCGCTGCCTAATTGAAGCACGACTTCGGCAGCAACGCCCGGATAGTTTACCCGGCCGCCCTCGCCGAACAGGTTGCCGCCGGGGGGGCTCCAGATCTGCGAGCCGTCGACGTGGATGGTCGTCGGGCTGGTCTCGGCAAGATCCTTGACGAGGATGGTATTGCTTCCGCCGGAGGGCAAGATGGAAACGACGCCCATGACGCCGTCGGCGCCTTGGGAGTCTTCGCCGATGCGATACAGATCGGCGCCGGCGCCGCTGGCGAAGGTCGTGCTGGAGCCGCTGGGCGACTGGTAGACGTAGAACTGATTTGCCTGGTTTCCGCCGGCGACGTAGACGTTCTCGGCGTCGCTGGTCAGGGTGGCGAAGTAGCCGCCTTCGTTGTCCTGCACGTAGACGTAGGCGCTAGTGCGGAGGTACTGCCAGGAATGAGGATTGCTGTTGTTATAGATGGCAAACAGGTCGGAACCGCCGCCGCCCTGAAGCTCGAAGTACGGCAGCGGCTTGAAGAATTCGAGGTCTGCGGTCGGCGTGCCGTCGGGCGTAGTCACGCCCAGGTTGAAGCTGTCGTCGCCGTTGCCGCCGGCGACGCGGAGTTCGCTGCCGTATAAGAAGCTGGAGAAGTTGAACACGTCAGCGCCCTGCGAGCCGAGCAGGTTCGTCTGTTCAATGTCGGTAAAGGCGTTGATGAAGCCGCCGCCGGCGACTGTGAAGCTTTGCGTATCGACGCCGTAGGGGTTGTAGATCGCCCAGCCGGCGCCGGTGGCGCTGGCCGAGTCGTCGATGGCGATCGAGTCGGGGCCGTCGCCGCCCAAGATGCCGACGTTGCTGTGGATCGAGGCGGCGCCGCTTGCGTCGCGGGGGTAAACTATTATCGAGTCCGCGATGTTCAGGTCATTGGAAGCGACGATGGTTGCCTGCTCTCCCGGCGCCAGCGTGGGTGTTCCGTAAACTTGATACAGATGGGTATTGGCGGCGCCGCGGTAGGACAGGGTGTCAATCCCGCTGAAACCTACCGGGTTGAAGAACGGGTACTGTAACGAGGCGCGCTCGATCCGCTCGGCATAGAGCGGGAAGCGGAACGGCCCTTCAGCCAGGCTGGCGTCGTCGCCCGCGAGCGCGTCGACGCCGACATTGCCGTCCACTTGGATCGGCACGCCGGCGGTCAGGCCTTTTACCAGGACGCTGTCTGACCCGCCGCCCAATTGCAAGGTGGCTGAGCGGGCGCTGCTGAACTTGATCCATCCCGCGCCGAAGCCCGAAACCTGTTGATAGGCGCCCGCGTCGACGGTCTGCACCGTGATGTTGCGACCAGTGGCGCTCGCCAGGTCGTTGAACGTCAGCAGGGGGGCGCCGCCGGTGGCCGAGACGGCGACGTTGCCGAAGATGCCTTGCATCCCTTGAACCGGATTACCAAAGAAGATCTGATCGTCGCCGCCGGCGCTGTTGAGGTTTAGCGGACGGAACGTGCGGACGACGCCGATGGTGTCCGCCGACGTGCCGCTCCAGTAGTTGACGGTAGAGGTATCGGGGTTTCTCCAGAAGATGTCGCCGGGCGCCGCGCCGGTCAGCCAACTGTAATTCGTGTCGCCGTCGAAGAAGGGCGACGCGGCGCCGGCATGGGCGCTGTCGTTAATGTTGATCGTCGTCAGGGACGGCTGATTGTTGATTTCGACGTCGCCAAAAATGCTTGCCAAGCTGTTGCCGTTGCCGATGTTGACGACGTCGGCGCCGCCGCCGTTGTGGAGGTAGAACTTACCGGCGGCGGAGGTGCTGAGGATGTTGACGACGTTTTGGGCCATGCCGGCGTGCAGGACCACGTTCTCGGTCGTCGGCCCGTAGAAGAAGCGGAAGTCGTCCCCGAACGACGGGCGGGTTACCGAGGCGCTGGTCACGGTGTAGGCGTCGGGGTCGGGGTCGGCCATGTCGAATAGGGTGACAAAATCGAGGCCGTCGCCGCCGTCGAACGTGATGTTTCCGGTGGCCCGGTCGAGGTTGTGGTTGACTTGCTGGACGTCGAGGAAGTCGTCCCCCGCGCCCCCGTAGCCGAAGATGGGGATGTTGGCGTCGTTGTCGCCAATGCGCAGGATGTCGCCGCCGAGCATTCCATGAACGTGAACCGATGTGACCGTAGTTTGCCCATTGTTGAGGGCCCGGGTGAAGGTCCCCGTGAACGGGCCGCCAATGATTTCCGATCGGGCAGTCAGATTGCCTCCGGCGATGTTTACGGTGAGCAGGTCGTTGCCCGCCGTTCCGTAGATGTGCAGGGCGCCCCCAGTGTTAATGACGTAACCCAGGCCCGCGCCGTACAGCGAACGAATACCGGCAACGTCGTCGTCGTACAGAAAGCTGCCGTCCGGGCCGGTAAAGGTGTAGGATCCTGCACAGGCGTCCATGACTGCGGGCTTGTCGCCGGGACACTCCTCGATGCCATCGGGCGGCATACTGTAATCCAGGACGTCGCCCAGCGGGTGGGCCATGCCGAGTGCATGGCCGAACTCGTGCGCCGCGGTTTCCATGAAATCGCCGACTGAGAATGATTCGCCGGTGTCGAAATGAATGTCGCCGCCGAGTCCCCAGTCGCTGGGCGCCCGGGCGTGGGCCAGCACGGAACCCGCGGCGCCGTCGCTGTTGTGATGCCCCCAGCGGAGAAAGGGGTAGCCGATCGGATCGTAGTCGTCGCCCTGGCCGCCGGTGTTGTGCGAAGTGCCCGAGAGCGCCCCGGGCGACTCGGTCCCGGGATCGGTCATTTCAAAGAACGTCAGCGGCGTGACGGCGGTCCACAGCCCCATCGCTTCTTCGACGGCCGCCCGCTTCTGGGCGTTGGTCATTAACGCGGAGTTCCAGGCGCCCAACAGATTGGCGAAACTGTAGCTGAGGTTCGTAAAGCTCCAAACGGCCTCTGGATTTGGCGTGTTGCCGTTTTCGTAGCGGTTGTTAGCGAAGTCTCCGCCGCCGACGTAGGTCGCCCAGAGAAGCCGGCGGTCTTCTAGCGTCTCGAAGCCCAGTTGACATCCCGTGCGTCGGGGGCGCTTGCCGGCAGGTTGGGAGGCGCGTCGCTTGAGATTGGAGCTGGTGTTTTTCATCGCGGGTTCCTATTGAAGGCAGCGTTATCGTGTGCGAAGTCGTCCTTGCCGCGGCGATGCCCTCGAGCGGCTGCCGTTGGCGAGCAATTTCGTGCGCTGGCGTAGCCTAGCCCCGCAAGCGGCCGGATGTATTTAAGAGCGAGGGCGCAGGCGCAGCTTGAACTCCCAAGTCCGCGCCCTCGCTCAAGACGGGCGGTGCAATCTGTTGTTCGCTGGAGCAAAACGCTCCGCGAACCCTCCTGACGGATCGTTGTTGACGGCGGCGCGGCTCGGGATCGCTGTGAGGTTGGACAGCCGACCCGACGGTCTGCAGCGGTAGGGCGGCGAGACGATGGCGAGCCCGCATGCGGCCTTCAGGCCGCGGGCGAGGGCCCTGCTACTGCGACGAGAGCTTTGCCAGTTGGCGCGACGCCGGGACCGTCGCGCAGGGCACCAGCAGCCTGATGAAAGAACGCCGACACGGCGTTTTTCAATGAGCCGCTAAGGTATTCAGCGGCCTCCGGCGGCGAGCGGGGCGCGTTCAGCGCTGCAAAAACAAGAATTTTTCTGCAATCGTGTATATTACGCCGCTACCGGGTTAAAATTGCACCTCGGTTCGGGCATTTTGGCGTAACGCCCCGCCGCCTCTGCCGCGGGCGATCTTCCCAGGCAGCGCCGGCGCAAACAAACCGCTATGGCCACGCAACGATCACCAGCCGGCCAGTACGATCTGGAACCTTACCGGGCGTATTTGCGACTGCTGGCATCGCAGCAGTTGGGTCCGCGCTATCGCGGCAAAGTCGATCTCTCGGGGATCATCCAAGAGACCCTGTGGGAGGCGCACGTAGAGCTCGCCAAAGGTCAGATCGTTGGTCCCGCGGGGCTGCTGGCGTGGCTGCGGCGCATCCTGGCCAATAATATTGCCGACGAAGCCCGTCGATTCCTCGCCGCTAAGCGCGACGTGGGACGCGAAGTTCAGATTCAACAAGCCCTCGATGCCTCGTCGCAGAAGTTCGAGCAGTGGGCGGCCCGCGACTACCAGCCGGGCGCCGCGGCCGAGCAGGAGGACTTGTTGCTGGCGCTGGCCGGGGCCCTCGAGCGACTGCCGGACGCCCAGCGCGAGGCCCTGTTGCTGCACTATTGCAGCGGGGCGACCTTGGTCGAAATCGCCAGCCGTCTCGGTCGCACCCGCGACGCCGTCGCCGGGCTGATCCGGCGCGGCCTCCGTCGGCTACGTACTGAACTTGCCGCGCCGGACCGGTGTCCGCATCCACACAGCGACGAGGGGTCGGCGGCCCGGCCGGACCCTTCCTTGACGCCCGAGGCGAGCTGCGGCCGGCGGCCGCTGGAAGAACTTCCATGACGGAGGAATTGGCTACCCGGCGGACCCGTCGCGTCGACGAGGCGCTGGCCGACTATCTCGACGCCCGGCAGCGGGGCGTCCCCCTGGAGCGGCACGCCTTCTTGGCCCAGCATGCCGACATCGTCGGCGAGCTGCAGTCGCTACTGGACGACTGCGATCGGCTGGAGCGGTTGCTAAAGCCGGCGGCGGCGTCGGGCGGCGTCGGCGGCGACTCGACGATCGGCTGCGACGCGCCGCCGGCGGCGCTTGCGCCCTTGCCGCGGCGGTTTGGCGACTTTGAACTGCTCGAAGAAATCGCCCGGGGCGGCATGGGAGTCGTCTACAAGGCCCGCCAGACGAGCCTTCATCGCATCGTGGCGGTCAAGATGATTTTGGACGGACGACTGGCGTCGAAGGCCGACATCGATCGGTTCTATGCGGAAGCCAAAGCGGCGGCGATGCTCGATCATCCGGATATCACGCCCGTCTTTGAGTTTGGGGAAGTAGCGGGCCAGCACTTTTTCTCGATGGGCTATGTCGAGGGGCAGAGCCTCGCCGCCCGCGTGGCGGCCGGCCCGCTGCCGGCCCGCGAAGCGGCGCTCATTCTGCACACGGTGGCGGTGGCGGTTCACTACGCGCACCAGCATGGCATCGTCCACCGCGATCTGAAGCCGGGCAACATACTGATCGACGCGCAAGGGAAGGCTCGCATCACGGATTTCGGGCTGGCCAAGCGGGAATCGGACGCCAGCGGTTTGACGCTCAGCGGTCAGCTTTTGGGAACGCCCAGCTTCATGCCGCCAGAGCAGGTCTCGGGCCGGCACGATTGCGTGGGGCCGCCTTCGGACGTGTACTCGATGGGGGCCACGCTGTACGCCCTGCTGACGGCCCGCCCGCCGTTCCAGGCGGCCTGCACGATCGATATTCTCAAGCAGGTGCTCGACGGCGAGCCGGTTCCGCCGCGCCAACTCGACCGCGCCATTCCGCGGGATTTGGAAGTCATTGTGCTGAAGTGCTTGCAGAAGGCGCCGTCGCAGCGGTACTTGACGGCTCAGGCCCTGGCCGAGGACCTGCGCCGCTTCCTGGCCGACGAGCCGATCGTGGCGCGGCGACCGACGCAGTGGTACCGCGCCAAGAAATTTGTGCGTCGCAACAAGCTGGCGGTCGCGGCGGCGCTGGCCGTCATGGCAGCCCTGGTGGGGGGGATGGTGATCGCGTCGGTCGGCTATGTGCAGGCGCGCCGGCAGGCGGAAATCGCCCGTACCAAGGCGGCCCAGCGGCAACAGGTGATACTGTTCCTCAAGGACACGCTGCTGGCCGTCGGCCTCCCGGCCGAAGGCGAGCTGGCGAACTTGGACCAGTTGTTCGACGATGCGACGTTGCTCGCGGCGACGAACAAGGTGGAAAGCGCACGGCTGCTGCGCTTGCGGGGCACCTTGCGGGCCCGCATCGGGAGGTGGCAGGAGGCGACGGCAGATTTCCTGCAGGCGAACCGGTTGGCCTTGGACGGGGGCGAATGGTCGTTTGATTCGGCGACCCTGTTGCTGCGAGCCGGACGGCCGGACGACTACCGGCGGGTGTGCCACGCCTACTTGGCGCAAGCGGCCCAGACGCCGAGCTGCGTATCAGCCGACATGGCGGCGAAGGCGTCGCTGCTGTTGCCGGTAGCGGGCGCCGATTTCGAGCTGGCCTGCCGGTTGGCCGACTTCGCCGCCGGCCAATCGACGCCCGACTGGCATGTGCCGTGCATCCACCTGGGAAAGGCGCTGGCGGAGTATCGGCAGGCCCGCTACGACTCGGCCGTGCAATGGGCCGAGCGGGCGATTGGCAGTCAAAAGATCACGCCCCGTCAGCGGGCGGCGGCGTACTTTATTAAGGCGTGCGCCTATGGCGTGCAGGGCCAAGGGGCGCCGGCCCGCGAGGCTTTCCAGCAGGGCGAATCTGCATTGAGCGAGCCGTTTAACGCCTTCACCGGGGTCTTTGGCGACACCTGGTGCGACAGGACGATCGCCGAACATGTTCGCCAGGAAGCGACCCGTCGGCTCGCCGACCTCTCCGGCGGCGCCAGCGCTGGCGGTGATGCGTCCGCCAAGGATTCCAGCGGCTCGCGGGAGTGAATCGCACACGGCCGGTTCGCTCGGCCGGTGCGTGCCGGGGATGTTCAGCTATGCTAGGGGGGAGCTGCGCCGTCGTCGTTAGCAACGTGCGGCGCAGCGCCTCCGCCCGCCCGGGGCGACATCACTTCATCCTTGCAGGGATATCGGATCGATGAACGTATCGCGACGCGACCTACTGGCCGGGGCGTGCGCCGCCGGCGCCGTCGGCTTGCTAGGCAGCGAGGCGGCCCGAGCCGGGACGCCGGCGGCTGAGGCCATCGCCGGCCCGGCCGAGTCGTTCACGTTCGTCCATCTCACCGATCAGCATGTCACCCACCGCCGGCAGGCCCCGGAGGGCTACCGGCGGTGCATCGCGTCGATCAACGCCCTGAAGCCGGCGCCCGACTTCGTCCTCATGGGGGGCGACATGGTGTTTGACGGCTGCTACACCGCCAAGGACGACTATGCCAACCAGATCCGCCTGTTCAAGCAGATCACCGACGAGCTGAACTGCCCCTGGCGGCCCTGCCTGGGCAATCACGACGTGCTGGGCTGGGGACCGCGCGAGAAGGTCGGCCCCGGCGATCCCGACTACGGGAAGAAGATGATCATGGAGGCGCTCGGTTGGCAGGGGGAGCCCTATTACAGCTTCGATCACAAGGGGTGGCACTTCGCCGTCCTCGACAGCGCGTACCCCGGCGAGGGGCCGAGCGGCGTCAACCAGGAGCCGCGCCTCGGCGCCGAGCAGCTCGAATGGCTCGGCTACGACCTGGGCGCCGCCGGCGACCGGCCCAAGATCGCCGTCGTCCATGTCGCAGCGCTGTGCAACGTGGGGCAGCTCGCCGGCGACGTCAAACGGCTGGCGATGGACGGCAGCATGGTGGTGTGGGACACCGTCGAACTGCGCGAGGTGCTCCAGCGCCACAATGCGAAGCTGCTGCTGCAAGGGCACAGTCACCGCATCGAGGACACGTTCTTCAACGACGTGTGGTACGTCACCAGCGCGGCGGCCTGCGGCGCCTGGTGGGCCGGGAGTTGGACCGGTTCGGACACGGGCTACACGGTCGTCCGCTGCGCGGGCGACCAGGTGAGCTGGACGCACGAGACTTTTCCGTGGGAGGCGCGCCTCGACCCGCAGGACGCGCTGGAGCGCGAGCGGATCGCCGAACAAGAGGCCGAGCGCGCCAAACAGCGACGGCTGCGGGAGCTAGAACGCGCGGGCCGCAAGTCGTGACGCGGCGTGCAAACTCTGCCCCCACTTCCTTATGGGAATGGGACCACGAGCTAAGTCGGCCTGGAGTCTCCCGGACGAGCGCGGTTGTCCATGGCAAAGCGACCCAGGAAGGGAGAAGGCGGCCCATGTGCCCGGGATCACGCGCCGCCGTTACTCTTCGTCCAGGGGGCGTTCAGCCAAAACGCGGTTCTGCTTCGCGCTGGCCATCACAATTTCCCATGCGGCTCGTTCGGCATTCTGGAAGTCGCCGTCGTTCGACGCGACGGCGACTACGGTGTTAGTCTCGGGAATGAAGACCGCCAACGCATACCACATCTTATTCGAGCCGTTGTGCCAATACATGGTGCAGGGAATCGCCTTGCCAGGGGCCTGGCGAATCCAGCCGCAGGCATAGTGGTTGAGCTGCGGCGTATGCAGTAGGCGGTACGACTCAGCCGAGAGAAGCTGGCCCCGGCCGAGTTCGCCGAGCATGTGTTCGTCGGCGAACCTGCAAAGATCCTCGAGCGTCATGTGAATGGCGGCCGCCGGGGCGATGATGGGAGTGTTGTCTACCGTATCGTCCATGGCGACTTTGCTGCTACCGGCCGAGAAGTGGCCGCGCGGCTGCTGACGCGTTTCGTTCGTGCTCTGGGGCGGGCCGAATCCTGCACCTGAGAGCGCCAGCGGCTCGAAAACCTCTCGCTCGACGAGATCTTCCCAGGCGAGGCCCGTCACGCTCTCGGCCATCGCCGCGGCAATCGTGTACCCAACGTTCGAGTACACATACTTGGCGCCGGGCGGGTAGGCGGGGTGAGCGGCGATCACCTCCAGCACTGCATCGTGACGGGCCTGCACACGTTTAAGGCCGCGTGCAGGCCGCTTGTGCCACAGTTCCTTTGGAAGATTTGGCGGCGCGCCGGCGGCGTCAGTCAGGAGTTGCCGAAGCGTGACCGGCTTCCAATCCTCATGTACAGAGGCTTTAGCAAAGACTTCTCCAACCGTATCGGTCCACTGCATTTGGCCCGACTCGATCAGTCTCGCAATCATCGTTGCCGTGACGCTCTTAGCGAGCCCTCCCAGATGCCAC
>JADLBW010000118.1 GCA_020847515.1 Pirellulales bacterium
CGGCCAGCGGCTCGATCTGTGGGTCGCCCTCGATGGAGCCACCTACTACGGCAACGCCGCGCAGACTGAAGCTGATTTCTCGATTCTGGCCCGCGCCAGCGATGTCGTCGCCGCGATCCCCTTCACGCCCCAGCAGCCGGGCTACGTGGTCGAAGCAGTCGCCGGCGGCTTTCAACTCCCGACGAACATCGCCTTCGTCCCCAACCCAGGCCCTAATCCGAGCGACCCCTATTTCTACGTTACCGAGTTGTACGGGACGATCCGCGTCGTGTCGCGCGACTTCACCGTCAGCGCCTACGCCACGGGGCTGCTGAATTTCAATCCCACCGGCAGCTTCCCCGGCTCGGGCGAGCAAGGGCTCGCCGGCATCGTCGTCGACCCGGCGACCGGCGACCTGTTCGCCACCCGCGTCACCGCCACCGATCCCGCCTTCCCTAACGGCGCTCACCATCCGCAGGTGCTCCGCTTCACCAGCGCCGACGGCGGTCGCACCGCCAGCACGATGTCCGTCATCAAGGACATGCCCGGCGAAACCATGGGCCAGTCCCACCAGATCTCCAACCTGACGATCGGCCCCGACGGGCTGTTGTACGTCCATGTGGGCGAAGGTTTCGACGCGGCCCGCGCGCTCGATCTCAATTCCTACCGCGGCAAAATCCTTCGCATGAACTTCGACGGCTCGGCGGCCGCCGACAACCCGCTCTACGACGCCGGCGACGGCGTCAACGCCCGCGACTACATCTTCGCCTACGGCTTCCGCAATCCATTCGGCGGGGCCTGGCGGGCCGCCGACGGGCAGCACTACGAAGTCGAAAACGGCCCCGGTTCCAACGACCGCCTCGCCCGGGTCGACCGCGGCGCCAGCTACGGCTGGAACGGCAGCGACGGCTCGATGCGGGTGCGGGCGCTCTATAACTGGGGCGTTCCGCACGCCCCGGTGAACATCACGTTCGTCCAGCCCGCCACCTTCGCCGGCAGCCAGTTCCCGCCCGGCAAGCAGGACCATGCCTTTGTCAGCGAGTCGGGGCCGACCTACGGACTCGGTCCCCAGGCCCTGGGCAAGCGGATCGTCGAGTTCGCCTTTAGCGCCAGCGGCGGCGTGCAGGGCGGCCCAACGACCTTGGTAGAATACACCGGCACGGGTCGCGGCACGGTGGTCGGCCTGACCGCCGGACCCGACGGGTTGTACTTCACCGAGCTGTACAAAGATTTCGACGCCGCCACGCCGATCGACGCCGGCGCCCGCGTGTTCCGCGTCCGCTACATCGGCCAAACCCGCGGCGACTACAACTGGGACGGCGCCTCCGACGGCGCCGATTTCTTGAAATGGCAGCAGACCCTCGGCTCGACGAGCGACCTCAGCGCCGACGGCAATCGCGACCGCATCGTTGGCGCCGGGGACCTGGCCTCGTGGCAGAACGCCTTCGGCGGGGCCGGCGGCTCCTTTGAGACTGCCGCCCTGGGCGCCGCCGATTCGCTCGCCCCGCCTGACGCCCCCGCCCCCGCCGCCATTCAGGACGCGGCCCTGGCCGCCCTGGCCACGGCCGGCGCCTCCCGCGACGCCTATCGCCCGCCGCTGGACCTGACAGTGCCGCGCACCCTCCCGCGGCCGCCAGTCGCCACCGCGACGGTGCGAGCGACAGCGTTCAGGGAGCGACAATCCGCAGTCGCCGGCGCCGTCGCGCCGAACGCCGAGATAGTAAGCAGCACCACGGCCCCCTCGAGCCCCGCCCAGCCCGCGCCAGAGGACGACGGCTCACTCCCGCCGGCGCTCAAGAGGTCCACCCGCGCGGCCTACCGACCCAGCTAACCGACGGGCAGCCGGCCGCCAGCGACAAGCGCTAAAAGTGCGCGCAGGCTCATCTGGCCGCCAGCCGCCACCCGCGTTGAAAATCCAGCCCACGCCGCCGCGCTACTTCGTCGTCAACTCCCAATCTTTCTCGTTCTCGCCCAGCTTCACGTCGATCGTTAGCTCCGACTCGTCGTTGTACCGAGCCGGCAACAGCTCGGCGAGCACCGGCTTCACCGGGCTGTCGGGCGCGTCGTACAGCTTCTTCTGGCCGACGACCTTCGAGACGCGGATCTCCACTTTCGAGACGCCCGGCGCCACGCGGGCGGCGTACTGCCCGTCCTTGATCGCGGCGCCCGCCGTGCCCGACCGCCCGTCGGCAGGAAAGAACGCAATCGAGCCGCTCGCCGGCGCAGCCCCGTCGACCGTCACCCGCCCACTGACCAACCCCTCGGTCGGCTCGGCGCAGCCCAGAACGAAACAAATGCACAACACGGCGCCCGCCCGCCGACGGGCTCGGGATTCTTTTGCGACTGGCGACGCACCCCTGCAACGCGACTCGCCAGTCGCCAAAGCATCCCGACCCCTTCGATGCGCTCGCGCCCGCTTCGTCATTCGGTCGCCTCCACTTCCCCCCCGTTCATGCTTCCCATGGCCTGCCACAGGGCCTGGCCGACGGCGTCGCTCACAAAGCGGCACGATGCGTCGCACAGCATGGCGTTCACCCCGCCTGGATGCCGGCTGCGGGCCGCCGCCACCTGCGCGGTCTGCGTCCCGGCCACCGCCGGCATCAGCACGTCGCCCGTGTCCTGGAACCACCCCGACTCGATCACGTCCGGCGCCGACGTATTGGGCGTCAGCAGCGTGTGGAACCGGCACACGCCGTCGTCGTTGTGGATATCGCCCCGCCAGTCGTCGTCCAGGCTGCTCTGCGCCTTGATCACCTCCGACATCAAGAGCGTATTCGACGTGCCGTCGGTAATGTCGGCGAACTTCGTATCCCGCGGCGTTTCGCGCTTGCCGAAGATGTTCGAAAACGGCGCCAGCCCGGCCGGCTGCACAACCTGCCCGTACTTCGAATTGCCCCAGTTGACCACGTAGTTCCCCCGCCGCCGCTGGTAGCGGTCGTTCGTCAGGTCCGACCCGTGGTCGCTCGGGCAGTTGTAGATCTCGACATACTGGCCCGTCAGCCCGTTGAGCGTGTTTTCGATGGTCGCCGGCGGCACCCAGAAGTCGAGCTTCAGATCATTGCGGCTCGCCAGGTTGCCCTGCTCCATGTAGGGCCAGATGTGCATCGTCCATGTCTGCCGCGGCGCGGTCCGGGCCCCCAAGGGCAAGAGCTGCCGGGCATCGTGATAGTGATGCATCGCCAGCCCCAACTGCCGCAAATGATTGAGGCACGTCGACCGCCGCGAAGCCTCCCGCGCCGCCTGCACCGCCGGCAAGAGCAGTGCGACCAGCACGCCGATGATGGCGATGACGACTAACAATTCCACCAGCGTAAAGCCATGTAGGGGCCGAGCGAAGCGGTCAGGCTTTCCGGTCCCTGCATAGCTACAGCCGCGTCGCAGCCGTGAAGACGAGTTCATAGGGCGTTGGCTACTTGGTTAACGATAAGCGAATCGATCCCGACGCCGCTGAATCGGGCGAATAGGGGACGACCTCGATGCCCAGGGGCGTCGACTCGGGCGAAGCGTACTTAAGCGGAATCTTCGCCTGCGGCGCGTCAACGACAACCCGATAGTATCCCGGGCGCAGGCTGGCCGCCGCGCCTCCTGCTACCGCGGGGCTCGCCGTGCCGTCGGGCAGAATATCCCCCTCCGCCGGCTCGACGACCCCCTCCAGGAAGAACTCGGGCACAAGCCGCACCTTGCCGGCCGACAGCGGTCGATTGTTGTACGAAAGAACGACTTCCTTCGAGATCGAGCCGAGCCGCATATCGCTATACGTCTTGAATCGGCTAACCAGCTCGTCGCGGCTCAATCGTCCATTCCCATCGGCGTCAATGATCTTGCCGCCGGCCGCCAGGCCCGGCGCGGCCGCCAGTTCTTGCTGATCAAGTGAAGCGTCGCCATTGGCGTCCAGCTTCGCCAGGACCGCGTCCGCAAAACCATCCGGATCCCACTTGGGCGCCTCCACGCGGGCCGTTCCGCGGCTGCAACCCGCCGCCCCCCCCAGCACGATCAATAGCGACAGTAACGCGCGCCCTAGCAACGATTCAGCCCTCAACTAAAAGAGACGTTCGTGTAGTCATCTCGCTCTGTGTAGTCATCTCGCTCCGCGAGATGCATTCCGCTCCGAGTTGGCATCTCGCTCCCGCCAGACGCCACTCCGCTCGCGGAGCGAGCGGACAACACTTTTTCGGCCGATCTAAACCCGCTGTCGGCCAGCCTGAAGGGTAGAAGAGACTCGCCCGGCGACCGCCGCGGCCGCTTCGCCTAACGTAACAACTGGCGCCCGGCTACGCAAATTCCCGGCCTGTCCGACGACGCCAAATCACCCTTCGCAGGTGCAATTCCACTTGTGACCGGCGACGCCAGAGGAGAGCCGTTCTCTGCCGCCGCTGGCGGCCTCCCGGCCTGGCCGAACCTCGCGGTTGCAGGGAATCGGCGTCGAAGGCCCCTCTCGAACGACGGCCTCCCCTCGACGGCTGGCCGACCGCGGCGATGCGGTCGCAGGCGAGGCGCCCGACAAATATTGCATGCCCCGGCCCCCCTGGATACATTTAAAGCAGGCGCCCGCTCTCCTGAATGATGGCTCATGGGCCGGCCGTTCGGTCTGGCTGGCAGGGGAGCGGCAAGCCGGTGCCTGCTACTTATCTGTCTTTCGCAGTTCGACCTATTCGTTCGCCGGTATCGATCTCAAATCACTATCGGGCCGTTCGCTGCGCTTAGCCGCCGGCTTTCATGCCGCCGATGCGCCGCCTACGGCCGGGGAGCCGCTGGTTCATGCGCCGCAAGCTAAGTGGACGCCTCCTGGGCGGGTTTACGCTGGTCGAGCTGCTGGTCGTGATCGCCATTATCGGCGTGCTGGTGGCCCTACTGCTGCCAGCCGTGCAGGCGGCCCGCGAGGCGGCCCGGCGGTCGCAGTGTACCAACAACCTGAAGCAGCTCGGCATCGCCTGCCAGCTTCATGTCGACGCGTACAAGTTTCTGCCCTCGGCAGGCTGGGGCGACTGGTGGGTCGGCTGCCCCGATCGCGGCGCCGGGAAGGACCAGCCCGGCAACTGGACGTATCAGATCTTGCCGTTCATTGAAGAAGCGTCGCGGCGGAACATTGGCAAAGGCGTCAAGTGCGGCGATCCGACCACGCGGCCCGCGATTACCAAAATGGTGGCGACTGCCGTGACGACGTTCTATTGTCCCACCCGCCGTGCGGCGCAACCGTATCCCTGGGTTAATCAAGGCAATCGTAATTTCGATCCTCCTGAATTGGCTGCCAAGACGGACTATGCCGCTAACCTGGGCGACTTTCGATTGTCAATCGGAACCGACGTCGGTCCTGACACACTCGCCGACGCCGAGAGCTACCAATGGAAGTTCTCGGGACCGATTTTCAGCCTGAAGGCGGCCGCCTATGGCAGCCAGGCGTCCGGCAGCACCGGCGTTATATTCCAGCGAAGCGAGGTGAAGCTTGCGGAGATTAGCGACGGGCTGAGCAACACCTACTTGCTCGGGGAAAAGAACATGAACCCCGACGCCTACGAAACGTGCCTTACGGGCAACGACGATCAAAGCATGTACAACGGCTACGACCGAGACAACATGCGGACGACATACGTATATCCTCCAGGCTTTGAAGGGAAAATCGCGCCCCAATATCCGCCCGAGCCGGACACGCCCGGCGCCGAGTTCACGTGGAGCTTCGGCGGCCCGCACAGCGGAGGTTGGATCGCGCTATTTTGCGACGGCTCAGTCCATTTCCTACCCTACGAAATGGATGTGATCATTCATCAGCGGCTAGGCAATCGCCTCGACGGCGAGATCGCCGGCCCGTCGCAACTCTGAGCCGCCCCAGCGCAGCGTGACACTGGCCTCCCGAAGGGTGCCACTGGCGTCCCGCCAGTGAGTGGCCGGGTGCTGGGTGCCCCTGGCGTCCCGCCAGTGAGTAGCGGGCACACGCATCCCACTCCCTACTATCTGCAAGCTGACCTCGTCACCGCCTCCCAGCAACCCAAACGGTCACCACCCCCCGTCGGCACACCCCACGGGCGACACGCCCGTGCCACCCAGATCGGACCCAAGTCGTCCAATATC
>JADLBW010000119.1 GCA_020847515.1 Pirellulales bacterium
CGTTCCACTGGACGAGGCCCAGTCCGCGCTTCGGGCCGCCATGCAAATGGTTCGGGCCGTTGTTGAGCGCCAATTGATATGCATGGCCCTCGATTGAAAACCGGCCGCCGGCGATACGATTGGCAAAGCGTCCCGTGGTCGCGCCAAAGTGCTGATTGTCAGCCGAGCGGTAGCCGCGTTCGTCGTCAAACCCGAGGACGACGTCGGCCAGGTTGCCGTCCCGATCGGGTACGTGCAGCTCGGCCAGCGAAGCCCCGTGCGAAACCCACTTGGCTTTTATTCCCGTGGGATTGGATGCGAAAAACTCCATGACGGCAATCGGCCTATAGTAGGTGGATGGCGAACGAGCGCGATAGCGGCTTTTTGGATAACTCGGCTCATTGGGTAACTCGTCTCACGTTACTCCTGGAGCGTTGGATCGGCAAGCAGCTTCTATTGATCGCTGCGCCGTCAATGAGCCATGGACTCGTCGAATGCAGCCCCGGCCGGAGGCCGGCGATGAAGAGGCTCTTTCGCGGCGCCACGGTCAATATGATCGGGCGCCGTGCCGCGACGGGCGTGGTGAGCGGGGCCGCGGGTCGCGGCACATCGTCGCGCCGCTAAGTCGGTTGGAGGTGCGGCACGCTTTCTGCTGCCGAGAGAGCAAGACGTTCAAGAACGTGGTATACTTGAGGCTGCTGACGGCGCGGTCGCGACAGGGGAACTGAACATGACCTGCAAACGACGAAACGCAGCGGTTATGGCGGCCGCCGCCATATTCTTCGCTCTATGGGCGGATGGCGCCAGCGCGCAAAGCGGGCGCACGCAGGGCGGGGCGGCGCGTACGAGCGGAAATCTGCGGCAAAGCTACGCCGGCAGCGGCATGCAAGGCCGGTTGCCGTATTCGTCTAGTGCGGCGCCGCGCGGATCGCAAAGCTCGCGAGGCGCCGCCTTTGGCCAGTCGGGCGGGCTTGGCATGAGCAGCCAGTCCGGAGCCGCGGCAGGCCCGTTAAATTCCAACCTCGCGCAGAGCGGCAGGGAGCGATTTCAACAGAGCGGATTCGTCGGCCGCGACGCTCAGGACGTGCGGCAAGGCTTTCAGAACATGGGACGGCAGTCTCGCAGTCAGACGCTTAGCCAGATAATTGAGAATCTCAATCAAATGCGCGAATCTCGCCGTCGATGGCGGGATCAAAACTCAGTCCCGCCGGTTGTCCGCGTTCAACTCCGCCCGGCATTTGACATGCCGGCTCCGCTGTTGGCCCAAGCGGCAGACGCCCGCACGGCGCGGCTGGCGGCGATTATGCACTCCTCGGGCGTCGTCTCTCCGCAGGCAGTGGTCACTGGCCGTAACGTCGTCCTGCGCGGCACGGTGGCTACCGAGCACGAACGTGCGCTGGTGGAGCAGCTTGTCGGCCTCGAACCGGGAGTGTCTCAAGTAGAGAATCTCTTAACGGTACAGGCTCCTCCTGCCGCGCCGCAGTAGGTGGTCGGCGGACGGGAGCCCGGCTGACGGCAGCAGGCGGGTGGTCCGCAGCAGCAGCGTCGGCAGCGTCGCTGGCAGGCTGTCTTGCCGGAGAAGCGGCCTGCTGACGCTCCAGGGCTGCGATTTGCGATAGCGGCAAGGCCTGGTTGATACGCTCGTCGAGCGCACCGGCCGATTGTGCCACGTTCGCTGCCAGTCGGGGCGGCAGCGGGATGGTGGCCGTAGACATCGCTTTGTCCTCCTCGACCGGCGATGCCAGCGGAAGCGGGCCTTGCGTCGCTGGCACTGCTTGCCCCGCATACGAGGCGTTCCGCACGGCGCTGACAAGGGCCGAGCGTTCGTCGGCGGCTATCAGCGGCCCGTCATCCGGGTCGGTGGGGCCGGGCAGCAGGTGCCGCGTTTGCTCGCTGAGGACAATCGGCCCTTCCTTGGGCTCGAAACGGGCGATGAGGCTGATCTTGCGCTGCGGCCCGCCGACGGCGTCCCAGGGAAGCCAAAAGCTATACGAGGGCCCGAGGCTGGAGGCGCTTTCATGCCGCAGAAACTCGTCGGCGGGGAAAATATATCTGCGCGTCGGCTGGGTTTCGTGCGTCGGACGAGACGTTTCGTCAAACGCATAGACGACCAGTTGGCCCTCGACGCGGACTGGGTCCTCTGACTCGCGACCAAAGAAGGACAGGCGGCCGCCAAAGCCGCGCAGGGGCTGTTCGCCGGCCTTGGTTAACGTGGTGTCGGCCCATGTGGCGACCACGCGGGTGGGTATCTGGGGTTCGGGCTTCTCGGGTTCGGTTTTCCAGCCCACCGCGCGGCGGACGTCCCAGGAGGCGAACTGCCATTTGTTCGATGAGCTGGCGCATCCCGCCGACGCCACCACGGCTACCGCCAGTAGTGCGGCCAGCGAGGCTTGCGCAGGAGGCCGAGGGGGGCGTCGTGGCGCCATTGTGGCGCCGGCGTATTCAGCGACAGTAGTGATTTGTGTGCGGCAGCATACCATGGCGATGCGACCTCAAGGCTTGGGCGGGGGAAGAACGACCGCGGGCGCGCCGCCGTCGGCCGGCGAAGCCAAGGCCGGCGGCCCAAGCAGTTCGCTGGAAGTTCCCTCGAACAAGCCGTTCTGGTTCGGGACGTCCGTCGGGTAAACGGCCACCGCCTCGGCGGCGCCGAGCGTATCGTGGCGGCTGCGGAGTCCCGCGGCGCCGTGCATGTCGACCACGTCCGCCAGGCACCAACTCATGCGCGAGGATTCGGTTTGCTTAAGCAGCTCGCTTTGCGCTCGGCTGCGGATCACATGCGGCGTCAGGACGATCAGCAGTTCCGAACGTTCAAGCTGCTTGGCGTCGTATTTGAACAAGTCTCCCAGCAGCGGGATGTCCGCCAGCAGCGGCACGCGACGGTGCAGCTCCCGGTCGCGTTTGAGCAACAGACCGCTGAGGACCACGGTTTGGCCGCTGATGGCGC
>JADLBW010000120.1 GCA_020847515.1 Pirellulales bacterium
GACGAGGCCGCCTTCGCCCGATCGCCGGTCGCCGAACTCTCGCGACTCTATCGGTTCGTCAATACGCTGATCGAATACCACGAGATCAAAAACGACGCGTTGTCTGAACTGCGTCTGCGGCTAAGCGAACAGGAAAGCCGCCTCGCCCAACTGGAGTTGGCCCCCTCGCCGGCCGATCCGGCGGAAGGGAAGAAGACTGCCAAACGCATCCAAGAAGCGCGGGCTGACCTCGACAGGATCCGCGGCGAGATGGCCAATCTGGAGGTCAAAATCGACCGCCTGGACGCCGACGACGACCTCCGCAAGTGTGCAGCGGCGCATGCGGAGGTCGGCGCCAGGGTCCTCGCCGAGACCGCCGCCCTGCACGCCGGCGACGCCGAAAACCGGGCCCTCTGGCAGCGCTTTCTTCCGCCGTGCCTCGCGGAGATCGAAGAAACGTACCGCCGCCTGGACGTTTCGTTCGACCATACGCTGGGCGAGAGCTTCTACGAAGAGGCCCTCAGCGGGGTCGTCGACGACCTGAAGCAGCAGGGGTTGGCCCGCGAAAGCCACGGCGCCCAATGCGTCTTCCTCGAAGGCCAGCCGGCCCCGTTCATCGTCCAGAAGCAGGACGGCGCGTTCCTCTATGCCACTACCGATCTGGCGACCATCAAGTACCGCATGGAGCACTGGCGGCCCGACGCGATCCTGTACGTGGTCGACCATCGCCAGTCGCTCCACTTCGCGCAACTGTTCGCGACGGCGCGGCGATGGGGCTACGGCGACGTCGAATTCCAGCACGTCAGCTTCGGCACGGTGCTGGGCGACGACGGCAAGCCGTTCAAAACCCGCTCGGGATCGTCGATCGGACTGACCGGCCTCCTCGATGAAGCCGTCGAACGCGCGCTGGCCGTCGTCGCCGCCAACGACGACGCGCGGCCCGAGCCGCTGTTGACGACCGAACAGCGCCGCAACGTCGCCGAGCGCGTAGGCATCGGAGCGATCAAGTACGCCGACCTGGCGCACAACCGCACGAGCGACTACAAGTTCAGCTACGACAAGATGCTCGCCATGCAGGGCAACACGGCCGCCTACATGCAGTACAGCTATGCCCGCGTGAGCAGCATCTTCGACCAAGGGGGGGTCGATCCGGCTGAGCTGCGGCTAAGCGGCGCCAAGATGGCGCTGGGCCACGGCGCGGAGCGGGCCCTGGCGCTCGCCGTCCTCCAATTCAGCGAAGCGCTCGACCGGGTGCTGGTCGATTATCGCCCGAATCTGCTGACCGATTACCTCTACGACGTCGCCAGCAAGTACGCGGCATTTTTCGAGAACTGCCCCGTCCTTCGCGCCGATACCGAAGCTCAGCGGACCAGCCGATTGCTGCTCTGCGACCTGACGGCCCGCACCCTGGGCCTGGGGCTGAGCCTGCTAGGCATCGCGGTCGTCGATCGGATGTAAATGCGGGCCCGCAGCGGCGACCGCGGCCGTCGCGCTCATTGCAGTAAAGGCACAAAGCCCGCCTGCTCAAAGTGGTGATCGGCCGTCAGCGCCTGCTTGATGCCGAGCTCCTCCATGACGACGAACGACGTGCAGTCGGTGAGCGACCATGTTTTGTCCTGTCGTCGCTCGAACTGCGCGAGGGCAGCCTCAAATAATGGGCTGCTTGCCGGTACTATTTTTGCCCTCGGATCCGCACGAAGGCTGGCCACCAACTCCACAAACACTTGCCTTGTACGGCCGACGAGGCAGAAATTGGCAACCTCGACCAGAACATATTCGGTCGTCGTAATGGTCGTGCGGATATTGGCCGCACGCTGCAGCGCTTGCTGGTGCAACTCGTCGTGCTGGTTAGCGAGCGCGACGTAGAACGATGTGTCGGCAAAGACGGCGCCCTTCACCGCTTGGGCGCTCCGTATAGATAATGGTCAACGTTGCGCGCCGCGTCCGGAGGGAGATTGTCAATTGCTCCTACCACCCCCGCCAATCGCTCGAGCAGCGATGGCGCATCGTCGGAATCGGCGTCTTCGCTGGTGGTTGGATCGCTTATCACCTGAATCTTTACAGCGGCGCCATCAGGTAACACGATAGCTTCATCTGGGATGATGGAGCCGTTCACGACGTGGCCAGAAATGGTCATGGATAATCCTCACAACGAATGCCGCCAAAAGCAGCAGATATGGCGGCGCCTACACAATATAGTCGCCAATCGCTCACCCCGCCGCCGCTTCCTGCGGCTTTTCCTTCACCTCTTCGCCCCAATCCGTCCGCAGCTTGCCCGGCCACTGGGGCACGTCGGCCCGCTTGGCCCACGCGTCCCACTGGGCGCCAAGCTCCTTCACCAAATCGGGCCGCTCGGCTGACAGATCGTGCTGCTCGGTGCGGTCCGCCTCAATGTCGTACAGCTCCCACGGTCCCTTGAACTTCATCACCAGCTTCCAGTTGCCCTGGCGGATGGCGCGGTTCCCCTCATGCTCCCAATAGATCGGGTTCTCGCGCTGCAGCGGCTCGCCAGCCAGCGCCGGGCGGAGGCTTACGCCCTCCATCGGCTGGATCTTGCGTCCCTTGTATTGTTCGGGATATGTCGCCCCGGTCACGTCCACGACCGTCGCCATCAGGTCGACCAGGTGCCCGGGCTGCTTCTCCAGCTTGCCGTTGCGCTCGTTGGCGATACCTGCCGGCCAGTGGACGATAAGCGGCGTCGAAATCCCCCCTTCGTGCGTGAAGTGCTTATACCGCCGCAGGGGCGTGTTGTTGAGCGTCGCCCAGCTTTGGCCGAGGAAGACTCGCGACTTCGGCCCGCCAGGACGCTTCCCCTGGTAGATCCCGCGCGGGCCCCCTTCGGCGTTGCCGCCGTTATCGGCCAGGAACACGAGCAGCGTGTTGTCCAACTGGCCGCGATCCTTGAGATGCCCGACCAGCTTGCCGATGTTATTATCCACGATCTCCAGCATGGCGGCGTAGATCGCCATCTGACGGTCAAACCGGTCCTTGTCTTGGTCGCTTAGCGAATCCCAGTCTGGCACGTCGGGCGGAATCTCGCTCAGCGGCCACTTGGGGTCCACGATCCCCAGCTCGATCTGTCGCTGGTGTCGCTCGTGGCGGAGCTTCGCCCACCCCTTCTCGCGATACTTGCCCAGATACTTTTGAATGACCGGCTCCGGCGCCATCAGCGGAAAATGCTGCGCGCAGTACGGCAGGTACAAGAAGAACGGCTGCTGGGCGTCCATCGCCTCGTCGGCGAACTTCAGGCCCCAATCCGTCCACAGATCGGTGCTGTACCATCGGTCGCCAAAGATCGGGTCGTCCTTGCGATATTCCTTGCCGTCGAGAAACATCTCCGGCCGGTAGTTTTGCTTGCGGAAATAAATGCCCCCGAAGGGCGAATTCAGCGCCCGCATGAAGCCGCGCTCCCACGGCGGCGTTCCATGGTTCTGGCCCAGATGCCACTTGCCCGCCATGCAGGTGAAATAACCGGCGTCGCCCAAAACCTCGGCCATCGTCACGCAGTCGTCCCGCAGGCGACCGCTGGTTCCCTTGGAACCCTCGATGATCTCATTCTCCAAGTGCCCCATGCCGGCCTGGTGCGGATACAGCCCCGTCAGCAGCGACGCCCGGGTCGGGCTGCACCGCGCGGTGTTATAGAATTGCGTGAAGCGGACCCCGCCGGCCGCCAGGGCGTCGATGTTCGGCGTAGGAATCTCGCTGCCGTAACAGCCAATGTCGGAAAACCCCATGTCGTCCATCAGGATAATAACGACGTTTGGCCGCTGGGACTCGGCGGCGCCTACCGACGAGGCTGAGAGAACTTGCCCCGCCAGGGCCGCGAAACACGCTACGAACAGCCGTCCAAACATCATGTTGCCGCCTTGTATGAAATTAGCTTCCCGCGCGCAGTAACTAGCTGCGGACGCCTACAATGGAGTTTAACGCTTGACCGGGCGAGTTGAGTCGCCGAATTAATATTCAGCTTCGCCATCGGCCGCCGCTGCGAAGCCAGCGAGCTAAGCTCGCTCGCCGCCCGTACGCCCATTGGGCGATATCTGGCCCTCGTAGCGGCCGAACACCATCCGACCGGCGCTGGTCTGCAGTACGCTGGTCACCAGAGCGCCGACGTTCTCGCCGATATGCTCGCGACCTCCCTCGATGACCACCATCGTACCGTCTTCCAGATAGCCGACCCCTTGCCCCGACTCCTCGCCCGGCTTGACGATCCGCACCTCGATCGTCTCGCCTGGCAGGAAGATCGGCTTCAAGGCGTTGCTGAGGTCGTTCAAGTTGATCACGCCCACGTTATGCAGTCGCGCCACCTTGTTGAGGTTGTAGTCGTTGGTCACCACCTTGCCCTCGAGATGCTTGGCCAGGAGCACCAGCTTCTGGTCGACCGGCTGACCGGCGAACTGCGGCAGCTCTCGATCGAACACCACGAGGTCCACTTTCGGATCGCTCCGTAACCGATTGAGGATATCGAGCCCGCGCCGCCCGCGGGCCCGCCGCAGCTTGTCGCTGGAATCGGCAATCGCCTGCAGTTCGGCAATGACGAACTGGGGCATGATGAGCTGGTTGTCGACGATCCGCGTCTCCACGACGTCGGCGATCCGGCCGTCGATCACGACGCTCGTATCAAGCACATACGGCTTGAGTCCCTTGATCTCCTTGGCGAATTCGACATAGGGAATGATGAACCGGAAATCGTCCTTGGTTTGCAGCAGCACGCTGATGCACAAGTAGCACACCATCGTCGCCAGCGCAAGCTGCAGCCAATTCGCCGTCCAGGTGTTGGCCTTGGGCAGCAGCGGCGACAGCGCCAGTTGGAGCACGTAGGTGAGGAACAACCCGATAATCGCGCCGAAATAAAACGCGGTGATCGTATCGAGCCGCTTATGACGGCTGGCCACGTCGGCGACCAGCACGCCGACGGCCGCGGCAATCACGCCCAAAAAGCCGATCCACGGCAGGTAT
Organism: Pirellulales bacterium; assembly: GCA_020847515.1. Taxonomy (GTDB): domain Bacteria; phylum Planctomycetota; class Planctomycetia; order Pirellulales; family Lacipirellulaceae; genus Lacipirellula. Next base: position 4,939 of record JADLBW010000120.1, read on the forward strand.
CGATTGTCGCCAAACAGCTCGTCCGAGGTGGCGATCTGAAACCCCAGCGCAATCGCCACGGCCAGAAAGACGCAGCGCAGAATGACCAGTGCCATAGACGCTTTGCGAATGCGAGACTGATTCTCAGGCAGGCCGCCGCCGTCGCCCGCGAGCCACGCGCCTGGGCGCCACGGCTCATCCCGCGGTAACAGCTTCCCCCCGCCACACCAATTCTAACAGCGCTGCCGCACTGCACCAACCGCCCCATGGCCCGGCCGCTCGCGGACTGCCGGCCCAGAGTGACAATCAACAGGTCGATGCAGCCCTAGGGCGACGCAGCCGCCCAGGACGCCTCGGCTACTTAAGGGGCAACTGATCGTATTCTTCCAGCGCGAATCGGTCGGTCATGGCCGCTAGAAAATCGCCCGCCGCCCGCGGCAATCCCTCCCGCTGGGCGACGCCGAGGTACTTTGCCGGCAGCCGCGCCGGTTCGCTGAGCACGGCCGCGAACATCTCCCGCAAGGCGCCGCCGGCGTATGTTCGCTGTTCCAGGACGAGCGGATGCCGGTACACCCGCTCGAACAGCAGCCGCTGCAGTTCGGCCTTCTGCTCGTTGACGTCGGTCGAGTTGCCGACAATGGCCATATCGGATGCGGCCGCGTCGGCGGCGCTCGCAGGCGGCGTCTCGGCCAGCCGCCGCTGCGAAGTGGCGATGAGGTCGCTCACGCACAGTTCGATTAGCTCGTGCACGGCCGCCCGGCGAAACTGCTCCTCGTCGAGCGCCGCATACCGCTGCCGGGCGCGGCCCGCGGCCGTTTGCCAGAGGGCCGCCGCCTCCAGGTCGCCCACCCGCAACATACCCAACTCGACCGAGTCGTCCGCATCATGCGCGTTATA